>NZ_JBQEON010000019.1:0-138968 GCF_052045245.1 Burkholderia sp. 22313 | reverse complement strand
CTTAATCTCTAGTTCCAAGTGCAACACCTTGAATCAAGTAAGGTGTTGTGATGAAGAAGTACCAGCATCTGAGCGCGGAGGACCGCGCGGCAATCATGATCGAACGTCAGCGGGGAACCAGCATGCGAGAGATCGCACGGCGATTGGGGCGCAGCGCTTCGACGGTTTCTCGCGAACTGGCTCGTAATCGGAATGCGGCAACGCCGCGCTACGAAGCAACCCAGGCGGCCTCGTCCTATCGGCTTCGCCGTCGGCGCTGCGTACGGCGTCGTAAGTTGAGCGAAGGCAGTACGCTGTACTGGCATGTGCATCATCAACTGGTCTATCGACGCTGGTCGCCGCAGCAAATTGCTGCCAGACTCCGCGACATGCATCCAGACAATCCTGACCAGCGCGTCAGCCACGAAACGATTTACGCCGCGATCTATACCCATCCCCGAGGTGGACTCAAGCAGGCGATGATCGAGGCGCTTCGCCAAGAGAAGCCTGCGCGCGGCACCACCCGTCGAACCCTTGCGCGCAAGAGCTTCGTGCCGGATGAATTGCGCATCATTCATCGGCCTGAGCAGATTGAAACGCGGCAATGGCCGGGACATTGGGAGGGCGACCTCGTCAAAGGCGCGTTCAATCGATCCTGCGTTGGAACGCTGGTCGAGCGTAAAACACGGTTCGTCGTGCTGTGCCGCATGGACGGCTGTACCGCCCAAGACGCACTCGAGGGCTTCACGCGCCAGATGAAGAAGGTGCCGGCCTTCCTGCGTGAGAGCCTGACGTACGACCGTGGATCGGAGATGACCTGTCATGTCGAGCTTGCCGAGCGACTGAACCTCGATATCTGGTTCGCGGATCCATACGCTCCGTGGCAGCGCGGCAGCAACGAGAACACAAACGGCCTGCTACGCCAGTTCTTGCCAAAGGGCATGGACCTCTCGGGCGTCACGCAGACGCAATTGAACGATATCGCCAAGCTGCTCAATGGACGTCCTCGCCAGACGCTCGGTTGGAAAACGCCCGAGGAAGCCATGGCCATGGAACTGGCAGCCGAGGGGTTAGCAAAACGTTGCACTTGACTCTAGAAACCGCCGAGTCTCCAGGCGATCATTGGATTCGCTTCTCACTGAACGATGCCGGTAGTTGTGAGGGGTTACGTTGTCTGGCTCATTTCTCAGACGGGACGGTTGAGGAAGGATTCTTTGATTCGAATAACGTAGCACTATTCAATCGAACCAATGCGTCGCCATGCCAAAAGGTTGAGGTGAAAATTGCGCCATCAAGCCAGTCTGAGGGCTCGGTGATGAATAATATTCTTCGTGCGATAGTGGGGTAAATGGACGTGGTGAACAATACTCATACCGTAGCCGAAGGCTCTTATAACACCAAAAAGACTCACGAAATCAGCAGTGGGATTCTTGAAGGTGCCATTGCTTCTTACGAATCTATCGCTACAACTTTCGCTGCAAATGCCATAGGTGACGATAAAGTTCGACAGCAATATATCCGTCATATCAAGGAGATTTCCGACGAAGTTAGGCAGGAGGTGGCGCGTGGCAATCTCACAGTCAAAGAGGGGGGCGAATATTGCAGTCAACTTCGCGATAAGCTGTTTGTGGAGTATAGAAAATACACTTCTGCTGTTGGAGTGGCGGGTGCGGAAAAGTTGAAACTCGAAGCGCGCGGATTTGATTATTATTTGAATAAGTATGCGCGTGAGCAATTCGGCAAAGATTTCGTTCAATTGTCCGAGAAAGAGCGGGCCGCCGTTTATTTCACGATCTTGCAGAAGGCGGGCGGTGGAAATGCGGGCGTAACGGTAAAAGTAAGAAGGCTACAAATTCTTTCTAAGGTTGGGATACTGGTAACGGCTATCCTTGCGGTTTATGAGGTAACAGGGTCAAAAAATAAAGTGCGTGAAGCTGCACGTCAAGGGAGCATAGTTGCGGGTGGTATGATTGGCGGAAGTCTCGCAGGGCTTGCAGTGTCCTTCGTGTGCGGTCCTGCTGAACCTGCATGCGCAGCTGCGCTTGTCCTTATTGGTAGTGGTGTCGGCGGGATGGCTGGCGAGGTCGCAAATGATGTTTATCAAGATGAGCTAGAGGTTTTTAACCAATGGATCAACAACTAACTCGCAAATCAATATGATCTACAACAGCTTGGTCGCCCTAATCGTCATCTGCCTAATATTGCTTGCGGTCAGTGCAATAAAGGTTGCATCACGTGTGGACGCGAAGGATTGGGGGTTTGACGATGAGTCAGAATCCGATGATGAAAAGCCCGGTCAGTCTAAATTCTCAATATTTCTATCGCTGCCCGTAGTCATAGTATCTTCCTTAATTCTTGTGGCATCACTGATTGCGATTCGAGTACTTGACTTTAGTTGAAGGGGTAAACCCTGAAGTATAGGGGTGTTGAAGATGACGGTTAAGATTAAGACGCAATATATTGCTCCGCTTTCGCTTTGGGTGGTGGTACGCCGACGCGTGCTTAAGTCCGGGCCGTTCATAGAACCCGCTTGGACACTTTCAGAAATGCGGAACGACATGAGTCAGCATCAACGTGACGAAGACGACGAAATGCAATCCGGCGAGGGTTTCGGGCAATCGCTCGTAGTCGCGTGCGAGCCTGCGAAAACGGTTGGCCCAACGGAAGCTGCGTTTGACCACCCAGCGCCGGGGAAGCAGTACGAAACCTTTCTTCGCCTCGGACAATTTGATGACCTGCAACTCGCTACGTAATTCTACGTAGCCCCGCATACGTAGTTATGCGCTTGTAAGCCTCCCCCGTCGCGCGGAATACTACGGGCCACCGCCGCGGCTTCCACGAGACGCGGCACGACGCATCGACGTCACGCGGGTTCGGCGCCTCGCCGCATCCACTCAAAACCACATAGGAGACCAGGAGACGCCATGAATCGGGCTTCCAGTACCCTGCTCTGGATCGCGGTCGCGCTGCTCGGCGCATTCGCGTTCGGGACGATCGCACTTGCGCACGGCGAACGCGTCAGCGCGCTCTGGATCGTGATCGCCGCAGTCTGCGTATATCTGATCGCATATCGCTTCTACAGCCGTTTCATCGCCAGCAAGGTCATGCAGCTCGACGGGCTGCGGATGACGCCGGCAGTCAAATACAACGACGGCCTCGACTACGTACCGACCAACAAGTACGTGCTGTTCGGCCATCACTTCGCCGCGATCGCCGGCGCCGGGCCGCTCGTCGGCCCCGTGCTCGCCGCGCAGATGGGCTACACGCCCGGCATGCTGTGGATCCTGGCCGGCGTCGTGTTCGCCGGCGCGGTGCAGGACTTCATCGTGCTGTTCATCTCGACGCGCCGCGACGGCCGTTCGCTCGGCGACCTCGTCAAGATGGAGCTCGGCACGGTGCCCGGCGTGATCGCGCTGTTCGGCGCGTTCCTGATCATGGTGATCATCCTCGCGGTGCTCGCGCTGATCGTCGTGAAGGCGCTGACGAATTCGCCGTGGGGCACGTTCACCGTCGCCGCGACGATTCCGATCGCGCTGTTCATGGGCGTCTACACGCGCTACATCCGTCCGGGCCGCATCGGCGAAGTGTCGATCATCGGCTTCGTGCTGCTGATGGCGTCGATCGCGTTCGGCCAGACCGTGCACGATTCGCCGACGCTCGCCGCCTGGTTCACGTTCACCGGCACGCAGCTCACGTGGATCCTGATCGGCTACGGCTTCGTCGCGTCGGTGCTGCCGGTGTGGCTGCTGCTCGCGCCGCGCGACTACCTGTCGACGTTCCTGAAGATCGGCACGATCCTCGGCCTCGCGATCGGCATCCTGGTCGTCGCACCGGAACTGAAGATGCCCGCGCTGACGAAGTTCGTCGACGGCACCGGCCCGGTGTGGTCGGGCAACCTGTTCCCGTTCCTGTTCATCACGATCGCGTGCGGCGCGGTGTCGGGCTTCCACGCGCTGATCTCGTCGGGCACGACGCCGAAGCTGATCGACAACGAGACCAACGCGCGCTTCATCGGTTACGGCGCGATGCTGATGGAATCGTTCGTCGCGATCATGGCGCTGGTCGCCGCGTGCGTGATCGAGCCGGGCATCTACTTCGCGATGAACGCACCGGCGGCCGTGCTCGGCTCGACGCCGGAAGCCGTCGCGAACACCGTCACGCAATGGGGCTTCGTGCTGACGCCGGACATGCTCACGCAGACCGCGAAGGCCGTCGGCGAGACGACGATCATCGCGCGCGCGGGCGGCGCACCGACGCTGGCCGTCGGCATGGCGCACATCCTGCACCAGGTGATCGGCGGCGAAGCGATGATGGCGTTCTGGTATCACTTCGCGATCCTGTTCGAGGCGCTGTTCATCCTGACGGCCGTCGACGCCGGCACGCGCGCGGGCCGCTTCATGCTGCAGGATCTGCTCGGCACGTTCCACCCGGCGCTCAAGCGCACCGAGTCGCTGCCCGCGAACCTGGTCGCCACCGGGCTGTGCGTGGCCGCGTGGGGCTACTTCCTGTATCAGGGCGTGGTCGATCCGCTCGGCGGCATCAACACGCTGTGGCCGCTGTTCGGCATCTCGAACCAGATGCTGGCCGCGATCGCGCTGGTGCTCGGCACCGTCGTGCTGTTCAAGATGAAGCGCGAGCGCTACGCATGGGTGACGATCGTGCCGACCGCGTGGCTCCTGATCTGCACGCTGACGGCCGGCTGGCAGAAGATCTTCGATGCGAACCCGAAGGTCAGCTTCCTCGCGCACGCCGCGAAGCTGCAGGCTGCCGTGGACGAAGGCAAGGTGCTCGCCCCGGCGAAGTCGATCGCGCAGATGCAGCGGATCATCTTCAACGACTACATCGATGCGGTGCTGTCGGGCCTGTTCATCTTCGTCGTCGTGGCGATTGCGGTGTACGGCGTGATCGCCGTGTTGCGCGCGCGCCGCGAGTCGAAGCCGACCGTGCGCGAGACGCCGTACGAGCCGATGCCGGCTTCGCAGGCGCTCGGCAGCGGACGGTAACGGGAGGCCGCGATGTTCAGCGATCTTGGCGGCGACCTGCGCAGCGCGGGGCGTTACCTCGGGCAGGCGTTGCGGCTGATGGTCGGCCTGCCCGACTACGACACCTACGTCGCGCACATCCGCGAAACCCATCCGGACCGCGAGCCGATGACGTACGAGGAATTCTTCCGCGAACGTCAGAACGCGCGGTACGGATCGGGGGCGGGGAAGTGTTGCTGAACCGGGCCGGCGCAGCTGGCCGGTGAGGCGGTCCGATGACGGACCCGGAAGCGCCGCGAAGCAATTCGCGGCGCTTTTTTCTTTGGCGGGCTCGCGGCGTGCTTGCGGTTCACCGTCGCCGCGGCGCTTGACCGGTTTCAGCGCGGCTTGATTCACGCGCCGGTATCATATGGCTCTGCTTTTTTCCGAAGAATCCGCGCAGGAGAACCCGTCGTGCATGTCGGTGAGCGTTTCAACAGCATTTCCCATCTCGTCGGCGCGGTGCTGTCGGTGGCAGGGCTGGTCGCGCTGGTGACGATGGGCGCGCTCGACCGCGATCCCTACAAGATCGTGAGCTTCAGCGTGTACGGCGCGATGCTGATCCTGCTCTACGCGATCTCGACGGCGTATCACAGCGTGCGCAACCCGCGCCTGAAGGCGATCCTGCAGAAGTGCGACCATTCGGCCATCTATCTGCTGATCGCGGGCAGCTATACGCCGTTCACGCTCGTCACGCTGCGCGGCCCGTGGGGCTGGTCGCTGTTCGGCGTGAGCTGGGGGCTCGCCGCGTTCGGGATCGCGCAGGAACTCACGCTCGGACGGCGCACGCGGATCGTGTCGATGGTGCTGTACGTGCTGATGGGCTGGCTCGCGCTCGTCGCGATCCGCCCGCTGATCCACGCGCTGCCGCCGGTGGGTACCGCGTGGCTCCTGGCCGGCGGCATCATCTACAGTGTCGGGATCTACTTCTTCATCAACGACGAGCGCATCCGCCACGGGCACGGTATCTGGCACCTTTTCGTGCTGGCCGGCAGCCTGTGCCAGTTCGTCAGTGTCGCGATGTATGTCGCGTGAGCGACGCGGGGCGGCGGCGGCGCAGGCCGGAGCAGGCACGCCGTGCGTTCGTCCGGGCCGTCGGCATCAGGTGCGACCGGCCACCGGCGCGGCGTTCCGCAGCGCGTTGAACCCGACCCACCCCCAATAGACGCGATGATGCGCGATCAGCCCGTCGCGCAGATCCATCACCTCGACGAGATCGACCTGATCGCCGTCGGGCGTCGCGCGCGGATATTCCCACGTGAGTTGCCGGCCGTTCGAGAAGAACAGGCCCGTGCGGTACCAGCGTCCGAGCTTGTTTCCGGGATTGCGCAGGCCCGCCGCGAAGAACGCGCCGATCGCGGCCTTGCCGTGCAGCACGCCCGAGCGGTGCTCGGGCAGCGTGACGACGATCAGCGGCGTTTCGAGGATCGCGTCGTCTGCGTACAGCGACATCAGCGCGTCGAGGTCGCGGGCGACGACGGCGGCGTGCCAGTCGTGATGGATGCGTTGCGCATCGGGGGCGGCGTGTGTCATGGCGGGTTCCGGCAAGGGTGGATGACGGAGCCACTGTATCGATGCAATGCCGCCGGACGTTTCACCGCAGGCCGAAATGTCGATGTCGCGCGTGCCGGGCGTGAACGCGGCTGCGTGCCGCTGTCAGCCTCAGCCCCCCAGCGCGCCGAGATTCAGTTCATGCGACTTGCCGATCCACACCGCGCTGTCGCGATGGTCGCGCAGTTCGTCGTTCGTGTTCGGATGCAGGAAGATGTCGAGTGCGTCGTGATTCAGCACGAGCCACGGCACGAGGGTGTCGAAGTGTGCGGCGTCGAATGCGATCTGGTACGACCAGGCCGGATGCGGGCCGACGAGGCGTTCGTGAAAGCGGCCGAGCTCGATGATCGCGCCGAACCGTTCCTCGATGACGAGACGAAACGCCCAGGCCGCGTCGCGGCTCGCGGCGTCGAAGTAGACGTGTGCGTGCCAACTGTCGATGGCGGTGGTGTCGATGGCAGCCATGGTGGAACTCGAGAGAAGAAAAGGAAAGGCATGAGAGCCGTGACATACGGCCGATACGCAATTATCGCGCGCACTCGCGGGACTCGTCTTGTCGCGATGCGGTCATTCGGTGCGGCAGATTTGTCGCACGTCAGGGAAACCGGCTCGTTCGACCGGGTTTTTCTCGTGCCCGCCCGCCTATGCTGCATCGCGCCGAAAGCCGCGCCGGCCCGCGCTTCGGCCGACATCGCGGCGGTAATACGTCATTTCGAAAACTGCAAAAGCGATTCGCGCGCCGCTTCGAATCGTCTGCGAGAACGCGATCAGGTATTTGAATGAAATAAGGAAATTCCGGTCGTGCAGCATTGGCGAATCCTGCGGATCGCAGCGCCGATGTCAGTGCCGAAAATATCAATTGCGGAATCGGCTATTCAAGCGCGGTGCCACGCGACATACGATGATTGCACCGCATCGGCGCCTATGATCGATGCGGACGCAACCATCTGGAGGCCAATATGCGATCCCTCGTTTCCCTTGCCGCGCTGTCCGCCACGCTTGCCGTGCTGCCCGCCGCGGGCTTCGCGCAGTCCGTCAACACCGAGTGGCAATCGAACGTCGCACCGTTGAACTGGTCGGCGGCGCGTGCCGAAACCGACTTGCAGTTGCGACAGATGACGCGCGTCGGCTTTCGTGCGACCACGGCCGGCAATCAGAACTATCCGCTCGCGATGCAGCGTGCGCTCGAACGCGTGAGGAACCCGGTGCCCGACCGCTCGCGCGAGGAGAAGGCCGCGATGGAGGCGCGTGCGGCCAGTGACGCGCAGAGCGGCCATTCGGTGCGGGCGTTCTTCGTGAAGACGGCGTACTACCTGAAGGGCGAGAACACGTTCTGATGCGGGAGACGAGCATGGCATGCCCCAACCGATTCCCCGGCGGGTTGCGCGCGCCGGCGCGTCGCCGGCAGCCGGAGGCTTGCACGACGCGTCGGCCGGGCAACGCGCGCGGCACGACGCGCCGCGCGAACGGCCGGCGCGATGCGGGCCGCGGCGCCGTCGCATGCCGCGTGACGTGGCCGGCCTTCGAAGCGGACGATGCGTCCGCAAGCGAGGGCGGATCATGAAGGCTGTCCGAAAAGGCCGCCGCCACCCGCCGCTGACGCGCGAGTGGCTGCTGCCGTTGCCGCCCGCGCACGTGCGCGACATCTCGCTGAAATGCCACATGGCGCTCGTCGCGCTGCGCGGCGAGCACGGCAGCGAAGCGTTGCTGATGCGGCTGCGCACGAGCGTCTATCTGGTGTTCCTCGCGCTCGACGATGCGGTGTCGCCGGACGCGAGCATCGACCTGTGCGTCGATGCGGAGCGCGTGCTCGACGCGAGCGTGGCGCGCGCCGCGCAAAGCGGCGCCTGGACGCTGCACGACGACGAATGCGCGGTGCTCGAACGCGTGCTCGCGGCGAACGACGCGTGCGTCGCGACCCTCACGCGGCACCGGCTCGCCGAGCTGTGGCGTCACGTGTGCGCGTTCGCCTCCACCGAGCAGCCGGCACTGGTCGCGCAGGCGGCGGCGAAGATGCGGGCCCCGGCCGTGCTGCATTGAGCAGCCGTACGATCGGCTCCTGCGCCGAGTTTCATACGCGTCCAATTTCGCGGGGCGGGCACTCGCCGTCTAATGTCATGACGGGAACCGGACGGGTTCGGTCGATGACGATCCATCCTCGCGTTTGCGACGATCATGCGTGTCGGCGCGAACGCATTCGTTTCGTTCAGGAGGAGCGATGGCGCTATACAAGATCGGCGGCTACTTCACGTGCGGAAGCGGCCGTGCATTCAGCGAGACGCTGCCGCCCGGCAGCGAAGTGACGATCGCGGGCATCTATCGATGCACCGTCTGCGGCGACGAGATCGGTATCGCGCAGTGGCAGGCGTTGCCGTCCGAGGACGCACATCGGCACGATCTCGATCCGCCGTCCGATCCGCTGCTCGATCCCGGTCCGACCGCATGGCAGCTGATCGCGGCGGCGGAGTCGCGGCACTGAGCGAGCGGCGTTCGCATGCGCATGCCGCTGCATGCCCGGTGCGCACCGGCCCATCACGACGTCCGTCAAAAACAAAAGCGCCACGGAGCGAACTCCGTGGCGCTTTCTGGTTGCCTGCCTGCGCGGAGGCGCCAGCCCCCGCGTAGCGAAACCCGCTTAAGCCGCCGTTGCCGGCTTCGCCGGCTTCTGCAGCTTGCCCTTGCCGGCGCGCTGGATTTCCTCGAGCTTGATCTCGACGTGGCGCGAGAACACGTACTCGGCCGGACGCTGCTTCGCGATCGAGATGTCCGGTGCGAACGGGCCGTCGGTCTTGATGCCCTTCTTGCTCACGCGCAGCGCCTTCAGCGGATGCGCGATCGTGTCCATCACGGCGGTGGCTTCGAAGCCGCAGTGGACCATGCAGTCCGCGCACTTCTCGTAGTTGCCGACCCCGTAGTTGTCCCAGTTCGTGTCTTCCATCAGTTCCTTGAAGGTCTTCACGTAACCTTCGCCGACCAGATAGCACGGCTTCTGCCAGCCGAACACGGTGCGCGCCGGGTTGCCCCACGGCGTGCACTTGTACGTCTGGTTGCCGGCCAGGAAGTCGAGGAACAGCGACGACTGGCTGAACGACCAGCGCTTGCCGCCTTCGCCGCGCTTCAGGATTTCGCGGAACAGGTTCTTCGTCTTGTCGCGGTTCAGGAAGTGCTGCTGATCCGGCGCGCGCTCGTAGGCGTAGCCCGGCGACACGGTGATGCCGTCGACGCCGATCGGGCCCAGCGTGTCGAAGAACTTCGCGACGCGCTCGGGGATCGCATCGTTGAACAGCGTGCAGTTGATGTTCACGCGGAAGCCGCGGCGCTTCGCTTCCTTGATGGCCGCGACCGCCTTGTCGTACACGCCTTCCTGCGACACGGAATGGTCGTGCATCTCCTGGTCGCCGTCGAGGTGGACCGACCACACGAAGTACGGATTCGGCTCGTAGTCGTCCATCTTCTTTTCCATCAGGAGCGCGTTCGTGCACAGGTACACGAATTTCTTGCGCTTCATGATGCCCTTGACGATTTCCGGCATCTCCTTGTGGAGCAGCGGCTCGCCGCCGGCGATCGACACGATGGGTGCGCCGCACTCGTCGACGGCTTCCAGGCATTCCTCGATGGACAGGCGCTGGTTCAGGATCGGGTCCGGATAGTCGATCTTGCCGCAGCCGTTACAGGCGAGGTTGCAGCGAAACAGCGGCTCGAGCATCAGCGCGAGCGGATAGCGTTTGTTGCCGGACAGATGTTGACGCATGATGTATGCGCCGACGCGGACTTGCTGGAGCAGCGGAATAGACAAGAGATGTCCTCCTTAAACTTCGCGGGCGACAGCTTGCGTAAGCTTCGCCGGCAACTTGAATTCGACTTTTTCCTCACGGCCCGCCATCGTCGTGACATCGACGGGCCCCAGCGCGCGCAGCGCGCCGATCACATCCTCAACCATTTCCTCGGGTGCCGACGCGCCAGCGGTCAGGCCGACCGTCTGCACGCCCGCGAACCATTCGGCCTTCACTTCCGAGCCGTCGGCGACGAGATAGCTCGGTACACCGCTTTCGGTGCCGATCTCGCGCAGGCGGTTCGAGTTCGAGCTGTTCGTCGCACCGACGACCAGCAGCACGTCGACCTGGCCGCTCAGCTCGCGCACGGCGGCCTGGCGGTTTTGCGTCGCGTAGCAGATGTCGCGCGTGTCCGGGCCGACGATGTCGGTGAACCGGCGCTGCAGCGCTTCGATGATGCCGCGCGTGTCGTCGACCGACAGCGTCGTTTGCGTGACGTACGCGACCGGCGTATCGGCCGGCAGCGTCAGCGTATCGACTTCGGCCTCGCTCTGCACGAGGACGACCTCGGCCGGAATCTGGCCGATCGTGCCTTCGACTTCCGGATGGCCCGCGTGGCCGATCAGGATCAGCCGTCGGCCCGCCGCGACGTACTGGCGGCCCTGCACGTGCACTTTCGTGACGAGCGGGCAGGTTGCGTCCAGCACGTCGAGCCCGCGCGTTTGAGCGTCGTGTTCGACCTTCTGGGCGACACCGTGCGCGCTGAAGATCGCAACGGCGCCGTGAGGCACCTCGTCGAGCTCCTCAACAAATCGCGCCCCTTTTTCACGCAGGTTTTCGACGACATGCCGGTTATGCACGATCTCATGACGCACATAGACCGGCGCGCCGTGCTGTTGCAGCGCGCGATCGACAATCTCGATGGCACGGACAACCCCCGCACAGAAGCCGCGGGGCTGGGCAAGGATGACTCGCATAAGTGAGCGAACTCCGACGACAGACGCCGGGGTTCAAGGAGCTGGCACCGCTCGCTCGCCCCGGCTTGATGTTATGAAGGCAGGAAACGAACCGGCCAGGCCAGGCCCCGGAACCCCGAATTAATCGCGCATTTTAACCCTATCGGGCAGTCCTTGCTTTGGTGCCGTTCCGGCGGTGTTGCATTCGGCGCAGAGCCCCGTCGGCACTCGCGCGCGCGGAACCCGGTAAACTGCGCGGTTTCGCGGGCAGCTTGTCCGGCTGCCCGCCGTCGCGCTCGTTTCAAGGCTATTCGATGACCGTCGATTCTTACGCGTATTGCCCTGCCGCCCGTGCGGTCATGGGCGTTTTCACTCCGACCCCGATTGTGGCCGGACGCTTCGCCGCCACGTGCGGCCGGACCGTTCGCGCCAGTGTCCGCGCCGGTGTCCGGCAGGAGGCCCGCCGATGATGCTGGCGATTTCCTTCCTGGTGTCCGGCCTGTCGCTGCTGATCTGGATCGTGCTGCTCGTCGCGCGCGGCGGCTTCTGGCGCGCGCGGCCCGCGCGGCCGTTGCCGCCCGATGCGCGCGGCGCGGCGGCCGAAGCCGGGTGGCCGGCCGTCGTCGCGGTCGTGCCGGCCCGCAACGAGGCCGACGTGATTGCGCGAGCGGCGACGTCGCTGCTCGAGCAGGACTATCCGGGCGAGTTTCATCTGATCATCGTCGACGACCACAGCGACGACGGCACCGCCGACGCGGCCCGCGCGGCCGCGCTCGCGATCAACCGCGCCGATCGCCTGACGGTGCTGGCCGCGAAGCCGCTGCCGGCCGGCTGGTCGGGCAAGGTGTGGGCGCAGTCGCAGGGCATCGCCGCGGTGCGCACGCTCGGGCTGCCGGCCGACTACCTGCTGCTGACGGATGCCGACATCGGCCATCCGCCCGACGCCGTGGCCCAGCTCGTCACGCGCGCGCAGGCCGAGCAGCGCGACCTGGTGTCGCTGATGGTGCGGCTGCGTTGCGATTCGTTCTGGGAAAAGGCACTGATCCCGGCGTTCGTGTTCTTCTTCGCGAAGCTCTATCCGTTCTCGTGGATCAACAATCCGCGCAACCGGACGGCCGGCGCGGCGGGCGGCTGCATGCTGGTCAAGCGCAGCGCGCTCGAGGAGGCGGGCGGCATCGAATCGATTCGCGGCGCGCTGATCGACGACTGCAGCCTTGCCGCGCAGATCAAGCATCGCGGCAGCGGCCGGCATCCGATCCGGCTCGACCTGGCCGACCGCAGCGTGTCGCTGCGTCCGTACGACAGCTGGCGCGACATCTGGAACATGATCGCGCGCACCGCGTTCACGCAGCTTCACTATTCGCCGCTGCTGCTCGCCGGCACGCTGCTCGGGATGACGATCATCTACCTCGTGCCGCCGGTGGCCGCGCTCGCATACGGCGCGCGCGCCTGGCCGGCGTGGCTCGCGTGGGCGTCGATGTGCGCCGCGTATGCGCCGATGCTGCGCTACTACCGGCGCTCGCCGCTGTGGGCGCCGGCGTTGCCGCTGATCGCGCTGTTCTACGTCGGCGCGACGTTCGCGTCCGCGTGGCGCTACTGGCGCGGCAAGGGCGGCCAGTGGAAGGCGCGCGTGCAGGCGCCGGTGGAGCGCTGAAACGAATGACGCCGGCGCAAGCCGGCTGCCCTCCGGACTTCGGAAAGCAAACAGCCCGATCGGTGTGAACCGGTCGGGCTGTTTCGTTTGCGGCGGTGCCGCGCGTGCTTACCGCTGCGTCAGCATCATGTACATCTGGATCACGACGTCCGGCGAGAACGTGAACGGCACCCAGCCGTAGCCGGTGTGACGCGCGACCAGCAGGCGGTCGCCGTTCGACTGCTTCTGCACGGCCATCATCGGGTTCTTCGTCGTCACGAAGCGCCAGCCGGCCGGGATGCCGGGCGGCGGCTCCGGCTGCATCGACGCGCGCGCATGCGCGAGTTCCTCGATCAGCTGGCTCAACTGCTCCGGATGCAGGGTCATCGACTGACCGTTGATGCTCAGCGTCAGCGCGTTCTGCGACGGGCGCGCGACGTGCAGCGTCGCCTTCTCGGCCGGGGCATCCGCTACTTCGGCCGCGGGCGCGACCTCGATCGCGGTGCCGGCCGCGGTTGCATCGACAACGGCGGTGCCGGTGTCGGCCGGCGCTGCCGCGCGTTCTTCGGCGACAGCGACCGGCTCGGCTGCGTGCGCCGCCGGCTCGACTGCGGGCTCGACCGCGGGCTCGATGGCCGGTTCGATGACTTCGGCCGCGACAGCCGTCGCGGTGGCGGAGGCGGCCGCGTTCGTCGCGGCGTCCTTCACGACGGCTTCGACCAGCGCTTCGGCGTCGGCGATCGCCTTCGCATGACGCTCGGCAGCCGCTTCGGCCTGCGCGATCGCTTCGGTGTGGCGTTGCGTGACGGCTTCAGCCTCGGCGGTCGCCTCTGCGTGGCGGTGTGCAGCCGCGTCCGCTTGCGCGATCGCGGCGGCGTGGCGCTGCGTGATCGCTTCGGCTTCGGCAGTCGCATCGGCGTGGCGACGCGCGGCGGCTTCGGCTTCGGCGATCGCCTGCGCATGACGTTGCGCGAGCGCTTCGGCCTCGGCGATCGCGGCGGCGTGGCGCTGCGTCGCGGCTTCGGCTTCGGCGGTCGCTTCCGCATGGCGCCGCGCGGCGGCTTCGGCCACCGTGGTGGCGGCTGCGTGACGCTGCGCGGCCGCGTCCGCTTCGGTCGCGGCGGCGTGATGACGTTGCGCGGCGGCCTCGGCTTCGGCGATCGCCGCCGCATGACGCTGCGACGCGGCTTCGGCATCCGCGTGACGCTGCGCGAGCGCTTCGGTCAGCGCGGTCGCTTCCGCGTGACGCTGGACGGCGGCTTCGGCTTGCGCGGTGGCTTCGGTGTGGCGTTGGCCGGCGGCCTCGGCCGCGGCGGTGGCGTCGGCGTGGCGCTGCTGCGCGGCTTCGGCGTCGGCGGCGGCAGCCGTGTGGCGCTGCGCGGCGGCCTGCGCTTCGGTTTCAGCCGCGGCGTGACGTTCTGCGGCGGCCTGGGCTTCCGCGGCGGCGGCGCGCGCGAAGGCTTCCGCGCTGCGTGCCGCCTGCTGCGCGGCGTGGTGATCGTGGAGGAGCTGATCGACGCCCGCGTTGAGCGAATCGATCTGATCGTTCAGGTTCATGCGTGTCTTCTCTGCGTAAGACCCGCGATTTTAACCGCTGCGCCGGTGCCGGTCCGTCAGCGACGTGTAACAAAGTGCGCAAAGCGGCGTGAGGCACGCCGCTTTGTGTTACTTCAGGTAGCCCGCCGAGCCGAACCAGTCGAGCGCGTCGCGCAGCCCTTCGCGGTACGGACGCGCGCGGTAGCCGAGCTCGCGCTCCGCCTTCGCGGACGTGAAATACATCTTGTTCTTCGACATCCGCAACCCGTCGACCGTCACGAACGGCTCTTTCTTCGTGAACTTCGCGACGGCCTCCGCGCCGAGCGCGAGCGGGTAGAGCGGCCAGCGCGGCAGCGCGATCGTCGGCGCCTTGCGGCCCGTCATCTGCGCGATGTCGGCGAGCATCTGCTGCAGCGGCAGGTTCTCGCCGCCGAGGATGTAGCGTTCGCCGATCCGGCCGCGCTCGAGCGCGAGGAAGTGGCCGTGCGCGACGTCGTCGACGTGCACGAGGTTCAGGCCGGTATCGACGAACGCGGGAATCTTGCCGAGCGCGGCCTCGACGATGATGCGGCCGGTCGGCGTCGGCTTCACGTCGCGCGGGCCGATCGGCGTCGACGGGTTGACGATCACGGCCGGCAGCCCTTCGTCGGCGATCATCCGCTCGACCGCACGCTCGGCCAGCACCTTGCTGCGCTTGTACACGCCGATCGCCTGCTCGGCGGTCAGCGGCCGGTTCTCGTCGGACGGATCGCCGGCGCTCGTGACCTTGAGCGTCGCGACGCTGCTCGTGTAGACGATCCGTTCGACGCCTTCGGCACGTGCCGCGCGCATCGTCGCGACCGCGCCTTCGAGGTTCGCGCGCTCGATCTCGTCCGGATCCGGCGCCCACAGCCGGTAGTCGGCCGCCACGTGCAGCAGGTAGCGCACGCCGCGCAGCGCGGCGCGCATCGACGTCTCGTCGCGCATGTCGCCGGTGACGATCTCGGCGTCGAGATCCGCGACGTTCGTGCGCGGGCTGGTCGGGCGCACCAGCACGCGCACCGCATAGCCTTTCTGCTGCGCGATGCGTGCGACGGCCGAGCCGACGAAACCGGACGCGCCGGTGACGAGAACGAGATCGCGGGAGGTGTCAGTCATGCGTTTCCTTCGGGGCCGCGCGGGCGGCGCGGCGGTTGTGCGTCGGCGAGATTGTACGTGGTCGGCGCGCCCGGCGACGGGCGCCGTCCTCCGGCACGCGCGCAACGCCGGGCAGCAAACCCGCCGCCGCGTGCGGCCGGCCCGCCGCGCCTGTGTGCGAAGCGGCCGACGCGACTACAATGCCGGGCTTGAATGGAATGCACGACGGGAGGGCGACGCGATGAGCCGCAATGAACTGGACGAACGGATCGAGACTTACTACGTGCGGGTGCGCGGCGTCGTGCAGGGCGTCGGTTTCCGTCACGCGACGGTGCGCGAGGCACATGCGCTGAAGCTGCGCGGCTGGGTCGCGAATCTCGAGGACGGCAGTGTCGAGGCGATGATCCAGGGGCCCGGCGCGCAGATCGACCGGATGCTCGCATGGCTGCGCCACGGGCCGCCGGCCGCGCGCGTGACCGAGGTCACGTTCGAGGAGCGTCAGGTCGAACGGCGCTTCGAGCGCTTCCAGCAGCAGTAAGGCTAAAACAACATGACGGGGTATCCGGAGGCCGGGCGCGGGATCATGCTGTCGGTGATGGCGTCGACGCTGTTCGCGCTGATGTCCGCTTACGCGAAACTGCTCGCGCCGCTCACGGGCCTCGACATCTTCGCGTGGCGCATCCTGTGGACCGTGCCGGGCGCGCTCGCGCTGATCGCGCTGCGCGGCCGCTGGCCGGCCCTCGTCGAACTGGCGCGGCGCAGCGTGCGCGACTGGCGCCTGCTGATCGCACTGCCGGTGAGCGCGGCGCTGCTCGGCCTGCAGCTGTGGCTGTTCCTGTGGGCGCCGCTGCACGGGCGCATGCTCGAAGTGTCGCTCGGCTATTTCCTGCTGCCGCTGACGATGGTGCTCGTCGGCCGCTTCTACTATCACGAACGGCTCGATCCGCTGCAATGGGCGGCGGTCGCGTGCGCGGCGCTCGGCGTCGCGCACGAGGTGTGGGCGACGCGCGCGTTCGCATGGCCGACGCTCGTCGTCGCGTTCGGCTATCCGCCGTATTTCGTGCTGCGCCGCCGGATCAACGCCGATTCGCTGGCCGCGTTCGCGCTCGAGATCGTGCTGCTGTGCCCGGTCGCGCTCGCGATGATATCGACGAGCCCGACACCGGTCGGCAACCGTCCGCTGCTGTGGGCCGCGCTGCTGCCGGGGCTCGGCGTGCTCAGCACGCTCGCGCTCGCGAGCTACCTGAAGGCGAGCCGGATGCTGCCGATGGCGCTGTTCGGGATCCTCGGCTACGTCGAGCCCGTGCTGCTCGTCGCCGTGTCGCTGCTGCTGCTCGGCGAGACGCTGAGCGTCGCGCAGCTCGCGACCTACGGGCCGATCTGGGTCGCCGTCGCGCTGACCGCGTGGCACAGCGCGATGCTGATGCGGCGCCTGCCGGCGCGCGGGTGAGCGCGGTGGAGCGCGCTTGAGCGTCGTTGCGCTCGACACGACGGCAGCACGCAACGTGCCGCGCATCGCGCGTTCCCTCGGTTGAATCTCGCGATGCTGGCGCCGAACTGGCATCGCGCTGACATCAGTCTGGCCGCGTTGCCACTTCTGTATCGTCGATGTCATCCTCGTAATCGAACAGAAGATTTCGTTGCACTTTGTTACTTAGGGTATCCCCCGACCGGCCGTTAGACTGACCTGACCGCCTTCTCTTCGTATGCAGCTTTTTCATGAACGGTCATCTCCGTGCCGGGCCGGCCGGGTTGGCGCGATGCGAGCATACGCGTATCGCCGCTGATCGCGCTCGACTTCTCCTTTCCGAATCTTCCCCCGGTGCGCGCCGCACCGACGTCGCGCAGGTGCGGCCATGTCGATGAGCGCGCCGTCGCCTGTCACGGTCCCGCCGGCGCGCGGCGGCCGCCTGATCGAAGTCGATTTCTTCCGCGGAATCGTGTTGCTGATGATCGTCGTCGATCACATCGGCGCGAGCGTGCTGTCGCGCGTGACGCTTCACGCATTCGCGCTGTGCGACGCGGCCGAGGTGTTCGTGTTCCTCGGCGGCTTCGCGACCGCGAGCGCGTATGGCGCAATCGCCGACCGTCACGGCACGCGCGCCGCGCAGCGGCGGTTCGTGCGCCGCGCGATGCAGATCTATCGCGCGTTCCTCGCGACGTCGACGCTGATGCTGGTCGTATCCGTCGTGCTCGACCATTACGGAATCGACGCGCCGAACCTCGCGCTCGACGACGTCAGCGTGATGCTCGCCTCGCCGCTCACCGGCCTTGCCGAACTGCTCACCTTCCAGCGCCAGCCGTACCTCGCATCGGTGCTGCCGATGTATGTGCTGTTCGCGCTCGCGTCGCCGGTGATCGTGCCGTTCGCGCGCCGCCATCCGTGGCTGCTCGTCGCGTTCAGCGCGGCGTCGTGGCTCGCGGCCGGCTGGCTCGGCCCCGAATTGCTCGACACCGATTCGTTCCGCTGGAGTTTCAATCCGTTCGCGTGGCAGCTGATGTTCGTCGCCGGCGTGCTCGCGCGGTGCCAGCCTTTTTACCGGCACATCGCGCTCGGGCGCTGGAGCGCCGCGGCGACCGGCGTCGCGTGCGCGATCGTGCTCGGCTGCGCGAGCTACAAGCTGTTCTCGGGGCTGCCGGTGCCCGAAGGCCTGCTCAAGCGCGATCTGGCGCTGCCGCGCATCGTGAGCTTCGCGGCGGTGGCATGGCTGATGGCCGACTGCGTGCGCCACGGCTGGATCGCGCGCATCGCGCGGGCCGTGCAGCCCGTCGTCGCGGTCGGCCGGCGCGGGTTGATCTGCTTCGTCGCCGGCGCGGCGATCTCGCTCGTCATCGATTCGCTGCTGCATCCGGTCGCGAACGGTGCCGAGCTGCGGCACATCGGCGTGGGCCTCGCGGCCGACGCATGCGCGGTCGGGCTGATGATGGCCGTGGCGGGTTCGGGAACGTGGTTCGCGCGCTGGCGCGGCACGGCTGCGTGAGCGGCGCGGGAAAGCGGGAAAGCGGGAAAGGCGGAAAGGCGGAAAGGCGGAAAGGCGGAAAGGCGGAAAGGCAGACGAGCGGCACGCACGGTGCCGCGCGGCGTCGATGCGGTCAGTGAGGTGAGCCGATACGGGAGCGGGGGGCGGTGGTCGCGTCGTCGGATTCGGCGTCGTCGGGTTCGTCGGACTTCGGATCGTCCTGCTGCGCGAGCACCGCGTCGGCTTCGGCCGCGGCCCGGGCGGCGCGCAATGCGGTGCAGCGCTGCGCGTGCCGGATGTCCGACAGTATCCTCAAGAGCCGAGTCGTTTTGCTTTTCATGAGCGTCTCCCGCCAGTGCGCATCGCGTCGAAGCGGATGCGCCGTTGCAACCAGTGTAGGACGTGCTGGCCGCGCCGGCGGGAGAATGTGGCGTGCAGGCCGCACGCCGAGGGATAGTACTTACTGTGCCGAGGCCAGTGCCGGCGCCTGACCGGCTTCTTCCTCGCGGCGCGCTTCCGCGCAACGCTGATGCTGGCGCGACAGGCGGTTCATCATCGGCAGCAGCAGCAGCGCGAGCAGCATGCCGATCGCGGCGAGCCAGCCGAGCTTCTCGAACAGCGACAGGTACAGCGGCAGCGATTCGGTGGCCGGCAGGTCGTGCGACGGCATCTGCGCGAAGTTCGCGACGACGCTGCCGAGATACTGCGACACACCCGTCGCGACGAAATACGCACCCATCATGAAGCCGCTCATGCGCGCCGGCACGTAGCGGGCGATCATCGCGAGGCCGAGGCCGCTCACCAGCAGTTCGCCGAGCGAGTAGAGGCCGTAGCCCCACACCATGAACCACGACGACACGCGGCCGTCCACCGCGTAGCGGCCGCTGATCGTGAACACCAGGTAGCCGGCGGCCACCGCGCCGAAGCCGAACGCGTACTTCGCGGCGACCGGCAGGTCACGGCCGCTCTTCGAGAACGCGTTGTAGATCCACACGAGCACCGGGCTCAGCATCATGATCCAGATCGGGTTCAGTGCCTGGAACTGCGCGGCGCTCCACGTGAACAGCGTCGTGCCGAACAGGATGAAGCGCGGATCGACGTTGCGCAGTGCGAACAGCGTCAACGACGTCGACATCTGCACGTAGAAGATGAAGAACAGAATCACCTGGCCGATCAGCACGAGCGCCGCGATCAGGCCCGCGCGCTCCGAACGCTCCGACTTCGCGATCATGTACGCGAAGATCGCGAGGATCGCGAACGCTGCCGTCCACACGCTCGCGACCGCGAGCTGCTTGTGCTGCAGCACGTACAGCGTGATCAGCGCGAGCGCGACACCGCCTGCCACCACGCCGCCGAGGCGCTTCCAGCGGATCGGCTGGTCGTCGGGCTGCGAGCCGATGTGCGCGAGCGTGCGGTGCATCAGCATGAAGTTCAGGATCGCGAGCAGCATGCCGGCGGCGCAGACCGCGAATGCGGTGTGCCAGCCCCAGTGATCCTTGATCCACGGCGTCGCGAGCATCGACACGGTCGAGCCGATGTTGACCGCCATGTAGTAGATCGTGAATGCGCTGTCGATGCGCGCATCGTCGCCTTCGTAGATGCGGCGCACGAGGTTCGCCGCGTTGGCCTTGAACAGGCCGTTGCCGACGACGATCACGCCGAGCGACGCATACATGTATGCGAGCGCGTCGTTCGGGACCGCCAGCATCACGTAGCCGGCGCACAGCACGGCCGCGCCGATGATCATCGTGCGACGGGCGCCGAGCACCTTGTCGCCGATCCAGCCGCCGATCGACGGCGACGCGTAGACGAGCGCGGTAAACGCGCCCCAGGTCAGGTTCGCATGGCTATCGGTGAAACCGAGCCGGTCGACCATGAAGAGGACCAGGAGCGCGGCCATGCCGTAGTAGCCGAAGCGCTCCCACATTTCGATGAGGAAGACCGTCGTAAACGATCGGGTTTGTGAAACAGGTGCGTGCATCATCAATCTCGTCTGAAACGGACGGCGCGGATCGCGCGTCGCCTTTTGGGGGTCGAACTGGCGCCGGAGCACGATGGCCGGGTAGGCTTTGCGTCGGCGATGGAGCGGTCGGGCGGGTTAGCCCGGGCCGGGGTCGGACTCCGCCTGGCGAGGCGGGGCGCGGCCCCGACCGGCGCGCGAATGGTAACGTTTGCCGGTCCGGTGCGTCAGGTCCGCGCCACTCAGGGAAACTCCCGATATGGCAGCAGCTTTCAGGAACATTTGTCTCATCATTTATTTGTAAGCTTTGCGCCCGTTCTCCGCAGATTCCCGGAGAGCCGCTTGCAGCTTGCCTGTGAAGCCGGCGAGTCTGGCAAGATAGCGCGTCGTTTCGCTCGCTTCGGGCCCTGTTTAGTGCACCGGGCTCAACACCGAAGACGTGTGCGAACCCGAAGATTAAGCTATCTCGAATTAACTTAGTTACTTTCCATCAAACATTTTTTGACGACCACTTTTCGGCCTGCTATGGTTCCCCCCACTGAAAACTCGCGATCGGCAGACGCTGTCGCACTCGGCAGCAAGATTCGCGCGTTGCGCCAACGACTGAAGCGCACGCTCGACGACACCGCTACCGCCGCGGGGATTTCGAAGCCGTTTCTGTCTCAAGTCGAGCGCGGGCTCGCGTCGCCGTCGTTGACGTCGCTGGCCGGTATCGCACAGGCGCTCGGTGTGACGGTGCAGTACTTCGTGGATACGCCGAGCGAGGAACGCTCGGTCTGCAGGGGCGAGCAGTTGCGCTTCTTCGGATTCGCCGATTCGGCGAACCTGTTCGCGAGGCTGACGAACGTGACCGAAGGGCGTCAGCTCGAGGCGATCCTCGTGCGGATGCCGCCGGGGCAGAAGCGGTCGGAGGTGACGACACATGCAGGAGAGGAATTCCTGTACGTGATTGAAGGGGAAGTGTCGCTGACGCTGGAAGGCAAGACGTTCGTCCTGCAGGCCGGCGACAGTTCGCACTATCAGTCGACGGTCCCGCACAGCTGGGTCAACACCGCGAAGATCGAGTCGGTGGTGGTCTGGGTCGGTACGCCGCGACTGTTCTAACGCACGGGTATTCCTTCGTTTCTTCGACGGGATGCCTGTCGAAATGAACGTAAGGAATACTAAGATGCAATACGAGAATCACGGGCCTCCTCAATCGCTGTACCCGTCAGCGTCTCACGCGTAAGCCGCGGCATTCGCCGCGCGACGCACACCGAACAACCTTCTCAAGACTGCCACGATGAAATCCTTGCATGCCATGTCGGCCGTGCTGGCCGCGCTCGCCCTGACGCCCGCCGCTCACGCCGTGAACGTTCCGTCGAACGTCGCGCTCGCTCCTCAGCAGGACCTGACGCGCCAGGTGCCCGCCGAAGTCGAGTCGCTCGATCCGGCGCACATCGAATCGTGGACCGGCAACACGATCGGCCTCGACCTGTTCGAAGGGCTCGCCCGCATCGACGCGGCCGGCCAGGTCGTGCCGGGCGTCGCACTGTCGTGGGAGCGCAAGGCGCCGCAGACGTGGATCTTCAAGCTGCGCCACGACGCGAAGTGGAGCAACGGCCAGCCGGTGACGGCCGCCGATTTCGTTTATTCGTGGCAGCGCCTCGTCGATCCGAAGACGGGCTCGAAGTACACGATCCTCGTCGAGTTCATCAAGAACTCGAAGGACATCATCGCCGGCAAGGCCGCACCGTCGACGCTCGCCGTGCGCGCGGTCGACCCGTACACGCTGGAAGTGACGACCGACGTGCCGGTCGCGTTCTTCCCCGAGCTGACCGCGATGGCGCCGCTCGCACCGGTGAACAAGGACACCGTCGCGAAGTTCGGCGACGCATGGACGCGCCCCGGCAACATCGTCAGCAACGGCGCGTACCAGCTCGCCGACTGGCAGCCGAACAACCGCATCGTCGCGACCAAGGACGCGAAGTACTGGAACGCGTCGAAGGTCGTGATCAACAAGGTCACGTACCTGCCGATCGAAAGCGATGAAACGGCGATGCGCATGTACCAGGCCGGCCAGATCGACTACAGCTACTCGATCCCGTCGGGCATCTTCCAGCAGGTCAGCAAGCAGTTCGGCGGCGAACTGCGCCCGGGCCTGCAGCTCGCGACCTACTACTACTACCTGAACAACAGCGACGCGGCGCTGAAGGACAAGCGCGTGCGCCAGGCGCTGTCGATGGTGATCGATCGCGACGTGCTGACGTCGAAGCTCACGCAGGCCGGCGAGAAGCCGATGTACGGGCTGATGCCGAACGGCACGAAGGGCGTGCAGCCGTTCACGCCGGAATGGGCGTCGTGGCCGATGGCCAAGCGCGTCGCGACCGCGAAGGACCTGCTGAAGCAGGCCGGCTACTCGGACGCGAAGCCGCTGTCGTTCACGCTCACGTACAACACCAACGACCTGCACAAGAAGGTCGCCCTGTTCACCGCATCGGAGTGGCGCACGAAGCTCGGCATCAACACCAGGCTCGAGAACGTCGAGTTCAAGGTGCTGATGAAGGAGCGGCATGACGGCAAGGTGCAGATCGCGCGCGACGGCTGGTTCGCCGACTACAACGACGCGATGACCTTCTTCGACCTGATCCGCTGCGGCAGCTCGCAGAACACCGTCGGCTACTGCAACAAGCAGATGGACACGCTCGTCGAAGACGGCAACCAGAAGCTCGACGACAAGGCGCGCGCCGCGCTGCTCACGCAGGCGCACGACATGGCGATGAACGACACGCCGATGGTGCCGCTGTTCCAGTACTCGGCCGACCGTCTCGTGAAGCCCTACGTGGGCGGCTATTCGCTGAAGAACGTGATCGACATGCGTGCTTCGCAGGACATGTACCTGATCAAGCACTGAGCGGAGCGATCATGCTGGCCTACGCACTGAGACGCACGTTGTGGGCGGTGCCGACGATTCTCGCCGTCATCACCGTCTGCTACCTGCTGCTGCATTTCACGCCCGGCGGTCCGTTCGATACGGAGAAGCAGCTGTCCGCGGCGACGCTCGCGAACCTGAACGCGAAGTACCACCTCGACGAGCCGCTGTGGAAGCAGTACCTGCTGTATCTCGGTTCGCTGCTGCACGGCGATCTCGGCCCGTCGTTCCGCTACGTCGACTGGTCGGTGAACGATCTCGTGAAGAAGGCGCTGCCCGTGAGTCTCGGCGTGGGCGGCGTGTCGATCCCGATCTCGATCGGGTTCGGCGTGCTGCTCGGCACCGTCGCGGCCGTGCGCCGCGACAGCCTGATCGACCGCTTCGTGATGCTGATCGGCAACTTCGGCAACGTCGTGCCGCCGTTCGTGCTCGGCCCGGTGCTGGTCTGGATCTTCGCGATCCTGCTGAAGACGTCGGCCGGCAACGGCTGGCTGCCGGCCGGCGGCTGGGGCGATGGCGGCTGGCGGTACCGGCTGCTGCCGATCGTGCTGCTGACCCTCATCAACGTGTCGCTGCTCGCACGCGTGATGCGCGGCTCGATGATCGAGACGCTGTCGAGCAACTACATCCGCACCGCGCGCGCGAAGGGCCTGCCGGGTTCGACGATCGTGCTGCGTCACGCGCTCAAGCCCGCGCTGATGCCGGTCGTGTCGCTGTTCGGCACGGTCTGCATCTCGTCGATCACGGCGGCCGTCGTCACCGAATCGGTGTTCGCGCTGCCGGGGCTCGGGCAGCTCGTCGTGAACGGCGCAATCAACCGCGACTACACGCTGGTGCTCGGCCTCGTCGTGCTGACGACCGTCTGTGCCGTGCTGTTCAACCTGCTGGTCGACCTCGCGTACGCGTGGCTCGATCCGCGCATCCGTTATTGAGCGAGGCACCGCGATGACTCCGACTACTCCCGTCGTCAGTCTGCCCGTGCAGACCGACTCGCCGCCGCGTTCGCGCTCGCCGCTCGAGCTCGCGTTCGCGCGCTTCCTTCACAACCGTGCGGCGGTGTTCAGCCTCGTGCTGCTCGCGCTGATCACGCTCGCGTGTTTCGTCGGCCCGTGGCTGCTCGCGGCCGATCCCGCCGCGAGCGACTGGGGCTCGATCAGCCTGCCGCCGACGCTCGCGAACCAGCACTGGTTCGGCACCGACGAACTCGGCCGCGACCTGCTCGTGCGCACGCTGATCGGCGGGCGCGTGTCGATCGAGGTCGGCCTGCTCGGCACGCTGGTGTCCGGCCTGTTCGGCGTCGCGTGGGGTGCGACCGCCGGCTTCGCGGGCGGCCGTGTCGATTCCGCGATGATGCGCGTCGTCGACATGATGTACGCGATCCCGTACCTGCTGATCGCGATCCTGATGATGACCCTGTTCGGCCGCTCGTTCATGCTGGTCGTGCTGACCATCAGCGCGTTCTCGTGGATCGACATGGCGCGCGTCGTGCGCGGCCAGACGCTGTCGCTGCGCAATCGCGAGTTCGTCGACGCGGCGCGCGCGATCGGCGTGTCGCCGGCGTCGATCGTGCTGCGCCACGTCGTGCCGAACCTGCTCGGCGTGGTCGTGGTGTACGCAACCGTGTCGGTGCCGAACATCGTGCTGACCGAATCGGTGCTGTCGTTCCTCGGCCTCGGCGTGCAGGAGCCGATGACGAGCTGGGGCGTGCTGATCCAGGACGGCGCGCAGAAACTGGAATCGATGCCGTGGCTGCTGCTGGCACCGGCCGTCATGCTGTGCGTGACGCTCTACTGCGTGAACTTCGTTGGCGACGGCCTGCGTGACGCGCTCGACCCGAAGGATCGCTGAAGATGGCTGCCCTGCTAGAAGTGGAAAACCTCGGCGTGCGCTTCTCGCGCAAGGACGCGCCGCCGATCGATGCCGTCAGCGGCGTGTCGTTCTCGCTCGAAGCCGGCAAGACGCTCGGCATCGTCGGCGAATCGGGCTCGGGCAAGAGCCAGACGGTCATGGCGCTGCTCGGCCTGCTGGCCGGCAACGGCGCGACGACCGGCACCGCACGCTATCGCGGCGACAACCTGCTCGAGATGGATACGCGCGCACTGAACGCGGTGCGCGGCGACCGGATCGCGATGATCTTCCAGGATCCGATGACGTCGCTCAATCCGTTCCTGACGATCGAGCGGCAGATGACCGAAACGCTGCAGCTGCATCGCAAGCTGTCGCGCAAGGAGGCGACGAAGCGCGCGATCGAGGCGCTCGAATCCGTGCGGATCCCCGACGCGGCGCGCCGCATCCGCATGTATCCGCACGAGTTCTCCGGCGGCATGCGCCAGCGCGTGATGATCGCGATGGCCTTGCTGTCCGAGCCGGAAATCCTGATCGCCGACGAGCCGACCACCGCGCTCGACGTGACCGTGCAGGCGCAGATCATCGACCTGCTGCGCGAGCTGAACCGCGAGCGCGGCACCGCGATCGTGCTGATCACGCACGACATGGGCGTGGTCGCCGGGCTCGCGGACGACGTGATGGTCATGTATGCCGGCCGCACCGTCGAATACGCACCGGCCGAGTCGATCTTCGCGGCGCCGTCGCATCCGTACACGATCGGCCTGCTCAACGCGCTGCCGCGCCTGACCGACGCGGACGACGCGCCGCTCGTCGCGATTCCCGGCAATCCGCCGATGCCCGGCACCGCGCCGGCCGGCTGCGCGTTCGCGAAACGCTGCACGTATGCGCAGGCGCGCTGCGGTGACGCACGCCCCGCGCTCGAAACCTATGGCGCGGTGGGCGCGGTGGGCGCGGTGCGCGCGTGCCACCGGCCGCTGGCCGATCTGACGGGAGGTCTGCGATGAGCGTCGATGAACGCCGCCATGCCGGCGAGACGGGCACGACGGGCGATACGTTGCTGTCCGTCGAGGATCTGAAGGTGCATTTCCGGGTGCCGCTCGGCGGCTATCCGTGGTCGCCGAAGGGCACGCTGCGCGCGGTCGACGGCGTGTCGTTCGACGTGAAGCGCGGCGAGACGGTCGGACTCGTCGGCGAGTCGGGCTGCGGGAAGTCGACACTCGCGCGTGCGCTGATCGGCCTCGTGCCGATGACGGCCGGCACGGTGCGCTGGCGCGGCCAGGCCGTCGCGCCCGATCACCTGCGCGGCACCGCGATGCGCCGCGAAGTGCAGATGATCTTCCAGGATCCGCTCGCGTCGCTCGATCCGCGCATGACGATCGAACAGGTCGTCGCGGAGCCGCTCGTCACGCACCACGCGGGCCTCGGCCGCACCGAAGTGCGGCGCCGCGTGATCGCGATGCTCGAGCGCGTCGGCCTGAACGCGCATCACCTGCTGCGCTACCCGCATGAATTCTCCGGCGGGCAGTGCCAGCGCGTCGGCATCGCGCGTGCGCTGATCGGCGAGCCGAAGCTCGTGATCTGCGACGAACCCGTGTCGGCACTCGACGTGTCGATCCAGGCGCAGATCGTGAACCTGCTGCGCGATCTGCAACGCGAACTGTCGTTGTCCTATCTGTTCGTCGCGCACGACCTGGCGGTGGTGAAGGCCATCAGCCAGCGCGTGCTCGTGATGTATCTCGGCCGCGTGATGGAGTTCGGCACGCGGCATGACGTGTACGGCGTGCCGCAGCACCCGTACACGAAGGCGCTGCTCGATGCGGCGCCGACGCCGGAGCCGGCGCGCGAGCGTGCTCGCCGTCCGATGCTGCTGGCGGGCGAGATGCCGTCGCCGCTCAACCCGCCGTCCGGCTGCGCGTTCCGCACGCGCTGTCCGGTCGCGATCGACGCGTGCGCGCGGGACGTGCCGCTGCCGGAAGTGCGGCACGGCTCGGCGGCGCGGGTCGCGTGCATCCGGGCGGGTGTGGCGGATGTGGCGGCGTGAAGTGACGCAGCAAACATAACCAGGCAGGTCAACAGGGTAGGGTGCGGCGCGAACGATCTTCGCGCCGCGGGAAAAGGCGCGTCCTTAACCGGGCTCGCCGGGGGGCCGGAAGCGGATCGCAACTGGCGTGGACGACATCAACACAAGACGAGAATGACGATGAAAAAGCAAAAGACGATCGGGACGGCATCGAGAATGCTGCTTGCATGGGGCCTCCCGGCGCTCGCCGGCGTATCGCTGACCGGCGTCGCGCACGCCGACGACGCAGCTCCCGCACCGCTGACGGTCGCGCAGGCCGCGCCGTCAGCGGGGGCGGTCACGTCGGTTGCGCAGGCAATGACCCCGAACGCCATTGTCAACGCCGAGGCGCAGCAGGCCGTCACGCCGCCGGACGAGCCGTCGGCACAGTCGAAGTCGAACGGCTTCATCGCCGACAGCCATCTGAACTTCCTGTTCCGCAACTATGCGGACACGCTCGACAACAAGGGCGGACCGCATCGTCACGCGTGGGTCCAGGGCGCGATGGCGAACTTCGAGTCGGGCTTCACGACCGGCCTGATCGGTATCGGTTTCGACGCGTCGCTGTATGCGGCGCTGAAGCTCGACGGCGGCGCGGGCGCAGGCAGCATGGTGCACATCGCGAAGGGCGGCGGCGGTTCGAATCAGCTCGCGTGGGCCTATCCGGGCGTCTACGACGTGAAGGCACGGATTTCGAACACGGTGGTCAAGTACGGTCTGCAGGCCGTCGACAACCCGTTCATGGAGCAGCACGACAACCGTGCGCTGCCGCCGACGTTCCTCGGTGCGACGATCGTCAGCAACGAATTCAAGAACGTGATGCTCGAAGCCGGCAGCTTCACGAAGAACGACGCGCGCGGCCATACGACGCTCACGAACCTCACGACGCAATACGGCGGCACGCGCATCAACCGCCTGACCTACGTTGGCGGCACGTGGGACTATGCGCCGAACGGCGAAGTCGCGCTGTACGCGAACCAGGCCGACGACGTGTGGCACCAGTACTACGCGTCGGTGAAGCACAGCATCGGCGATGCGAAGTCGATCAAGTGGACCGGCTTTGGTAACGTTTACTCGACGCACGATACGGGCGACGCGCTGCAGGGCAAGATCGACAACAACGCGTACAGCCTGTCGCTGGCCGCGCAGCACGGTCCGCACGAGCTGTTGCTCGGCTACCAGCAGATCCTCGGCGACCAGTTCTTCGACTACCTGAACGAAACGAACGGCATCTTCCTGGCGAACTCGATGGACGTCGACTACAACGCGCCGCACGAAAAATCGCTGCAGCTGCGTTATACGTTCTACGGCAAGGAAGCGGGCCTGCCGGGCTTCAAGGCGATGGTCTGGGGCGTGACGGGCTGGGGCGCGGACGCCAGCGCTGGGGCCGCGAACGACCCGAGCAAGTCGAGCATCTACTGGAGCAACGGCGCGCCGGTGCAGGGCCGTCACCACGAGTTCGGCTTCATCCCGTCGTACACGTTCCAGAGCGGCAAGCTGAAGGACACGAAGGTCACGTTCATCGCGATGTGGCACACCGGTTCCGCTCACTACTCGGACGCGACCAACAAGGAGTATCGCCTGGTCGTGAACGTGCCGCTGCACGCGTTCTGATCGACGGGGGACGCCGCGTCCCCCGCGGGTTTTTCCGTTTCGCGCGGCCGGCCTGTCGCCCGAGTGCTCAGGCCGGCTTGTGCAACTCCGCCACCGGATCGTTTGCGGCCGGGGTGTCATCCACCAGCGACGTGAGCTGGCGGCCGGTGTCGCGCCACGCGTCGAGGCCACCGCGCAGCGGCAGCGCATCGGTGAAGCCTGCGTCGAGCAGGCGCTTGGCCATCAGTGCGGCCGTCACTTCATTCGGGCACGAACAGTACACGACGAACTTCTGCGTGAACGGGTAGCGCGCGACGATGTCCTCGATGTGCCGTTCGTCCGCGAACTGCGCACCGGGAATCGTGAACGGATCGAGCTTGCGGTGCTCCGGCGAGCGCACGTCGAGCACCACCGGCGCGGACGCGTCGCGCAGCCGCAGTTCGAGCTCGTCGACGCCGATCCGCGCGGTCGCGAGCTGGCGGATCAGTGCACGGCGGCGCATCCAGCGCACGGCCGCATAGACGGCCAGCAGCGCGACGATCACCAGCAGCACCGCGCGGCCGAGCCGGCTCGCGCCGGCGAACAGCCAGTCGATCTGCTTGTAGAACACGAGCCCGGCGACGAGCCCGACGATCGTCCACAGCGCGGCGCCCAGCGCATCGTAGCCGGCGAAGGTGCGATAGCGCGTGCCGAGCGCGCCCGCCATCGGCACCGAGACCAGCGACAGCCCGGGAATGAAGCGTGCTACCGCGAGCACGCGCACGCCGTAGCGGCCGAAGAATCGTTCGGTCTTCTTCACGCAGGTATCGCGCGACAGCGACAGCCGGCAGATCGTCTTCAGCGTCGTGCCGCCGTAGCGCCGCCCGGCGAGGTACCACGCGGTGTCGCCGATCAGCGCGCCGAACACCGACATCGCCAGCACCGTCAGGAGCTGCGAGCCGATCATCGCCGGATGCATCGCGGCCATCGCGCCGAACAGCACGAGCGTCGGCATGGCCGGCACCGGCAGGCCGATGGCCGCCGCGAGCACGTTGGCGAAGACGAGAAGCGGCCCGTATTGGGCGACGAGGTCACGGAGCATGACGGCTGGCCGAAAAGGAAGCGCGTGGTGGGAATGCGCAGATGGGCCGATTATCGGCCATTTTCAACCGGGCGGCGGGGAATGACGAAAAGCGCCTGACGGCGGCAGGGAGATGCAGGCGGATCGGTGAGCCGGTGCGTTGCGCGCGGCTCACTGGTTGACATCAGGACGGGGTGCGGGCGAGCGATGCCGCGCCGTGGTTTTCGCCGGGCAGCTCGGCGCCGTGCGAGCGGATCGCCGCGATCAGTTCGGCCGGCGTGATCTCGTAGCGGACCTCGCGGTGAATGCCGGGCTTGCGTTCGTCGATCTCGATCAGCAGCACGCTCTTGCCGTCGCCGGTCGATTCGAGCCGGAGCGAGCGCAGTTCGCGGCCGTCGGCCGGATCGTGTTCGGTGAGCAGGGTCATTGCCCCGGATGAGCCGGTAGTGCGCATCGAACCTATCCTCGTTTCGTGGGTGCCGGGTTGGCGAAGATGTCATTGTTGAATGCAGCTTGACGCAGTTTAACGCGAACGGGCCGCGACACGGAGCATTTTCGTGCGCGCGCAATGGGGGCTGCGCCAGCCATCCGTCGGATGGTTGGCCCGTTTCACAACCCTATGACGAATGCGTGCAATCGGAGAGTCTCGAAGGCTTACCGGCACGACATCGAAGCCCGATCCGGGGCTGTCGCGTGCGGCTTCGATCCGGGACCCTCATGGCCAACATCACGATTCGACACAGCGAGACGAAAGATATCGACGCGATCGGCAGATCGCCGCGGCCCCGGCCGTCTATGCGAACACGCTGCAGGCGCCGTTCCCGTCGTTCGAAAAATGGGCGCAACGCATCGACGGCAGACGCGAACGGGGTTTGAGCCTCGTCGCCGAGTTCGACGGTGAGGTGGTCGGCCATCTCGGGCTTACGCCGGAACAGAATCCGCGGCGGCGCGCACGATGCGTCGGTCAGGTCTGTCGTGAAGCAGGTCGACGGGGTGTGCGCGAAGCTGCCTGCCGCGGATCCGCAGGCAGCGGCATGCGTGAAACCGAATCAGCCGATGAAGGCGTGATGATGTGAGGGGGCGCGTGCGGATGGGCGAGGAAGCCGGGGGAGCGCATGCCGCGATTACTGGCTCGACTCCGACGATCCACCGCGATTGCCGCCATACCCGGCACCCTGCTCGCGGGCGATCTTCGCTTCGGCGGACTCGATGCTGGCTGGATAGAACCAGTCGCTCGGCTGGAAGCCGGCCTGCTTGAGCGCTTTCACTTCGGCGTGGACTTGCGCGCGCGTGAGCGGCGGGTTCGACTGCGCGTGCGCGGCCAGCGGCGCAGATACGGCAAGGGCAATGGCAACGGCATGAATCAGGCGCTTCATGATGGGAGTCTCCAGGTTTCCGACTGGGCGGCCGGCCTTCATTCGGCGAAGCGGCCGCGGTGGAAAACAGTGTAGGCGCGGCCGCGCGCGGGAAAAATGCGATCGCTCCCAACGCAGTGTTCTGCTGCCGGCAACAATGGACGGGGGTGGGGCCAGAGGGCGGGGCGTGGCGGGCCGTGACGGATGCCGGGTAATCCGGGCCGCGTGCGGCGGTGTCGCGCCGAGCGGTTCCGGTCGGTCGGGGAGGGAGGGCAATCCGGCGGGGATGAATTCCGGCGATCTGCCCAGGTCTGCATTGACGCTGTCGCCTTGCGGCGATGCCTGGCCTGTCGAACCGGCGTGACGAACAGCGGAAGGCGTGAGGGACGAAGCGTCGGCCGCGTCGATGCGACCGGCAAGGTCGGGCGGCGCTCGGTGTGCCGCCCGATGCGCAGGCTTACACGAGGCCCGTGGTGTAGTACACGGCGATCACGAAGAACACCGCGAGCGTCTTGATCACGGTGACCGCGAAGATGTCGCGATACGACTCGCGGTGCGTGAGGCCCGTGACCGCGAGCAGCGTGATGACCGCGCCGTTGTGCGGCAGCGTGTCCATGCCACCGCTGGCCATCGCGACGACCCGATGCAGCACTTCAAGCGGAATGTTGGCCGCCTGCGCACCCTTGATGAACAGGTCCGACATCGCGGCGAGCGCGATGCTCATGCCGCCCGATGCGGAACCGGTGATGCCGGCGAGCGAGCTGACCGACACGGCGGCGTTGACGAGCGGGTTCGGAATGTTCTTCAGCGCATCGCCGACCACGAGGAAGCCGGGCAGCGCGGCGATCACGCCGCCGAAGCCGTATTCCGACGCGGTGTTCATCGCGGCGAGCAGCGCACCGCCGACGGCGGCCTTCGAGCCGGCCGCGAAATGGTCGCTGACGCGCTTGAATGCGGTCAGCACCACCAGCACGACGCCGAGCAGCAGCGCGGCCTCGACCGACCAGATCGCGACGACTGTCTTGATCGATGTCGTGATCGGCGCATGCACGCCAGGCAGCACGTCCGGCGCGACCGTATACGATGCGGCGCCGTACCACTGCGGAATCAGCTTCGTGAACGCGAAGTTCGACCCGCCGACGAGGATCAATGGCAGCATCGCAAGCGCGGGATGCGGCAGCGACGTCGCCTCGACGCGCTCCGGCTCGTTGACGAGCGACGTGCCATAGCCTTCGCCCTTTGCCATGGCCGAACGGCGGCGCCATTCCAGATAGGTGAGGCCGACGACGATGATGAACAGCGAGCCGATCGTGCCGAGCGCGGGCGCGGCCCAGGCGGTCGTCTTGAAGAACGTGGTCGGGATGATGTTCTGGATCTGCGGCGTGCCGGGCAGCGAGTCCATCGTGAACGAGAACGCGCCGAGCGCGATCGCGCCGGGCATCAGCCGTTTCGGAATGTTGCTCTGGCGATAGAGTTCGGCCGCGAACGGATACACCGCGAACACCACGACGAACAGCGACACGCCGCCATAGGTGAGCAGTGCGCACACCGCGACGATCACCGCATTCGCGCGCGAGCGGCCGATATAGCGGATCGCGGCATGGACGATCGATTCGGAGAACCCGGACAGTTCGATCACCTTGCCGAACACGGCGCCGAGCATGAATACCGGGAAATAGAGTTTGACGAAGCCGACCATCTTCTCCATGAAGATGCCGGAGAACACCGGTGCGACGGCGGCGGGCTCGGTCAGCAGGACCGCGCCGAGCGCGGCGATCGGCGCGAACAGGATCACGCTGTAGCCGCGATACGCGGCAAACATCAGGAACGCCAGCGCGGCGAGGACGATCACGAAAGACAAGGGAGTCTCCTAATGGCTTTGAATGGCTTTGGTTGTTGTTCGATCGCGGGACGCGCCGCGGACCGGCTCAGGTTCGTGCAGGTTTCGTGCCATCGGCCGGATTGCGCCGCCGGACATGGATCCGACGCCGGCCGGCGGGCCTGCGCCGGCCAATGTCTGACGATTCTACATAAATCGTCTCCATTCGGAGACGAATCGGCCGTCAGGACAGCCCATGAAATCGGGCAGGGCTTTCCCGGACAAGGCATTCCGGCGTGTCTCCGAAGTGAGATACTTCGTCCCGTTCTGGAGACATCCGGCCAAGCATACGCGGAGACGACGACACGATGATGAACGACTGGGCCCGCCTGCCCGTCAATTACGGCGACGTGTTGCGGCGCGCCGCCGAGTCGCTGTTTCGTACGTTCGAGGATTCGAGCGCGGGTACGGTGGTCGTCGATCGCGACGCGCGCGTCGTGTGGATGAACGAGCGCTATGCGGCGCGCTTCGGATTCGCCGATCCGCAGCAGGCGATCGGGCTCGACTGCGAGGCCGTGATTCCGAACAGCCTGATGCGCGAGGTCGTGTCGAATGGGCAGCCCATCCTGCTCGACATCATGGAGACGGGCCGCGAGCCGCTCGTCGTCACGCGTCTGCCGTTGAAGAACGAGGCGGGCGAGACGGTCGGCGCGATCGGCTTCGCGCTGTTCGACCAGTTGAAGACGCTCACGCCGATCTTTTCCCGCTACGCGCAGCTCCAGCAGCAACTGATCGCGACGCAGCGTTCGCTCGCACAGGCGCGCCGCGCGAAATACACGTTTGCGAGCTTTGTCGGCACGAGCGCCGCGAGCCTCGAAACCAAACGGCAGGCGCGCCGTGCCGCGCAGGTCGATTCGCCGGTGCTGCTGCTCGGCGAAACGGGCACCGGCAAGGAGCTGCTCGCGCATGCGATCCACGCGGCGTCGGCGCGCGCGCTGCAGCCGCTCGTGACTGTCAACGTCGCGGCGATTCCCGACACGCTGCTCGAAACCGAATTCTTCGGTGCGGCGCCGGGCGCGTATACCGGTGCCGACCGCAAGGGGCGTGTCGGCAAGTTCGAGCTGGCCGATCGCGGCACGCTGTTTCTCGACGAGATCGGCGACATGCCGCTGCCGCTGCAGGGCAAGCTGCTGCGCGTGCTGCAGGACAAGGAGTTCGAACCGGTCGGCTCGAACCGGATCGTGCGCGCGGATGTGCGGATCATCGCGGCGACGTCGGCCGATCTGCCGGCGCTGGTCGAGGCCGGCCGCTTTCGCGCGGATCTCTATTACCGGCTCAATGTGCTGACGATCCATGCGCCACCGCTGCGCGAGCGTGCATCCGACATCGCGGCGCTGGTGTACGCGACGCTCGAGGAACTGGCCGCGCAGCACGGTCGCGCCGCGCACTGCGAGCTGACCGACGATGCGCTGCGGATGCTGTGCGCATACCCGTGGCCGGGCAACGTGCGCGAGTTGCGCAACACGCTCGAGCGTGCGCTGATGCTGTCGGATCGCTCGGTGATCGATGCGGGGACGCTCGCGACGTTCCTCGGGCCGGTGCGGGTCGCGCCCGACAGCGTGCCGGTGGGCACGCGGGCGGCTCCGTCGGCGGTTGGCCGCTACACGGGCGACGCGGGCGACGCGCAGGGTGCACCCGGTGCGCCGGTCGTTTCGTATACCGATGCATTGGCCGCGTGGGAACGCCAGTTCCTGGTCGACGCGCTCGCGGCCTGCGACGGGAAGGTGGTGGAAGCGGCCGCGCGCATCGGCATCGGTCGGGCGACGCTCTACAAGAAGATGACGGCGCTCGGGATCGACCGGTCGCGCGCGGCGGCCGACGCGCGCGGACATGAAGAACGGCACCGATGAAGAGCCCGACAGGAGACAACGATGAAACGAATCGGCATTGCCGGATGGCTGGCCGTACTGCTGGCGACGTCGGCATTCGCGCAGGGCGACGACGCCGGCGCGCCTGCGGTGCGGCGCAACTGGTACAACGATCCATTCGTCGCGTTGTCGCAGGACTTCGCCGAATGCCCGCTGCCGCTTGGCCCGTGGATGACGCGCGCCGAAATGACGGACGACGCGCATTACCGCGCCGAGCGCGGCACCTCCTGCTGGCTCGCGCATCGCTGCACGAAACCGAATTCCTATCTGTACGACGAGCCGATCGCCGCGGCGGCGAAAGCGCATTTCGCGGGCACCGACCGTCTGCAGGGCACGAGCCTGTGGATCACCGTGCAGCGGCGCTTCATTTATGTCGAAGGCTGTGCCGATCCGGCATTCGACCGGCAGGCGCTGGCGCGCGAACTCGGTGCGCTTCCCGACGTCGAGCAGGTGTTCGTTCGCATCACCGACGATCCGCACCAGGCCTTGCCATACAAGACGCGCGGCCGCCCCAACCGGGCGCCGGACTGAACAGGTGAAGGCCGTGCATGGCATACTCGCGACATTAAAAAATTGGTTGACGGAAAGAACAATGAAACACATGCTTGCGTCGGTCTGTCGGTGGCCTCGAACGCATTGGCGTCGGGCCGGATTGTTGGCCCTGGTTGCGGGGCTCGGCGGGTGCGGCGGCGGGGCGCCGCTGTTCACTTCGGATGGGCGTCCGACTACGCAGGTGCAGTGCACCGGCAGCGACTGGAGCAATTGCACGGACAACGCCCGAGCCATCTGCAACGGAGAATTCGACGTCCTGCAGCAATCGACTGATGACGCCGTGCGAAATCTTCTCTTCGCATGCAAGAAGAAAAGCGGTTATTGATCCCGACATGACCGGCTGAGGAGACCACAGTCGGGTGAAGTGCTTTTCTATTCGCTTGGAGTCGGCTATTTTTCATGAATAACACTCACGGAGTCCCATCCATATGGCGACCTACAGGCAACTGACAGCGCAGCTCGAACGACTTCAGCAAAAGATCGACAAGGAACGCGAAAAGGCGATTGCCGATGCGATTGCCGCGATTCGGGAGAAAATCGAGGAATTCGACATTACGGCGGAAGAGCTCGGTTTCCGTCCGATGGGCAGCGCCGCTGCCGCGAAGCCGAAGCGTCCGTTGCCGCCGAAGTACCTGAACCCGAAGACGAGCGAAACGTGGAGCGGCCGCGGGCGTGCGCCGGCATGGCTCGGCAAGAATCGCACGCGATTCCTGATCAAGGACTGACTCCCGAAAATCCTCACCTTTCGTGCGCTGACTGACGGTGCGAGCGGCCACGCGGCCGTCGCACCGTTTTCTTTTCGGGCTGCCGCCGCGCGATTCGGAATCGCAAATTGATTGGCAATGCCGCACGATTAACGGATATCGATTTGCGAATTCACCGCGATTCGACCGGATATCGCGGCGAATTGTGGTAAACAACCCTGTAATGACGCGGCATGCCCGCATCGGCGTTGGCCATCCTCGCGGTGCCGACGGGCTGCCGGCCGCCATCACCTTTCGCGCATTGGGCCCGCGCGCCGGGCAATTCCCGAATGTGCTCACCATGGCTCCTGTAAATCCTCACCTTTGACGGGGCGGCCGGAGGGTCCGCATCGCGTTGTCTTCGCCCGATATGTGGTGCGAAGGTGTTGGTTACCGGGCCATGGTGCGGGCGTTGATGCGCGTCGTACAGTCGGCCGTTCGGCATATAGGCAGCCGCATGCGGTTCGCCTATGCTTGGAGTTCGCGTCGGCCGGCGCGCGGCCATCTGGCCGGTGTGCCGGTCGGGTCGTCTTTCGTTACCGTATGGAGCCGATGTGACCGTCCGCCATCTCGATGCGTTGTTCCAGCCCAGGTCCGTTGCCGTCGTCGGTGCATCGTCGCGCGCGGGCAGTATCGGTGCGATGGTGTGGGCGCGCGTGCTCGGCGGCGCATTCGACGGGCCCGTGTGGCCGGTCAATCCGAAGTATCGCGAGTTGAACGGTCACACGGTCGTGGCCGATGTCGACCGGCTTCCCGCGCCGCCGTCGGTCGCCGTGATCTGCACGCCGCCTGCCACGTGGGCCGGCATCGTGCGCAAGCTCGGCGAGCTCGGCACACGCGTCGCGGTGATCGTCGGCGAGGCACGCACCGACGCCGATCGCGCCGCGCTCGATCGCACGCTCAAGGCCGCGAAGCCGTTCGTGCTCCGTATCGTCGGGCCGGGCAGTCTCGGCGTGCTGTCACCCGCACGGCATGCGCATTTCGGCGCGCCGGCCTATACGGCGCGATCGGGTGGCGTCGCATGGGTGTCGCAATCGAATGCGCTGACGAACGCGGTATTGGGCTGGGCAGATGCACGCGGCCTCGGCTTTTCGCATGTCGTCGCACTCGGCAGCGAGGCCGACGTCGATGCGGGCGACGTGCTCGACTACCTGGCGAGCGATCCCGGCACGCGCGCGATCCTGCTCGAACTCGACACCGTATGCGCGGCGCGCAAGTTCATGTCGGCGGCCCGCGCGGCGGCGCGCAACAAGCCGGTGCTCGCGCTGCGTACCGGGCGCGCGGATCCCGGCGATGCGCTGTACACGGCGGCCTTCCAGCGCGCGGGGATGGTGCGCGTCGATGCCCTCGACGATCTGCTCGACGAGATCGAGACGCTCGGCGTCGGGCGCGTCGCCGCGCGCGGCGCGGCGACGCTCGTGACGAGCGACGCAGGCGTCGCGAAACTCGCGGTCGATGCGGTCGCGGAGGTGCGTGACGTGCTCGCCGAGTGGCCGGCAGCGGCCACGTCGGCGGTAGCGGCTGCGCTGCCGCATCTCGCCGAACCAGGCAATCCGCTGACATTGGGCGACGACGCTCGCCCCGAGCATTTCGGCGCCGCCATCAAGGCGCTCGCGCCGTTTCCGCAAACGGGCACGCTGTTCGTCGTGCATTCGACGTCCCACAGCGCGCCGGCCGATGCCGTCGCACGCACCTTGATCGAAGCGCGGCAGTACGCGTATCGCGGCATCCTCGCGTGCTTCTTCGGCGCGGTCGACGCGGCGACGCGCGACGCCCTGCACGCCAACGGCATCCCGGTGCACACCACCCCGCAGCGGCTCGCGCGCGCCTATGCGCGGCTCGTCGACTACAACCTCGGGCGGCAGTTGCTGATGCAGACGCCCGAGGGCACGCCGCCGCAGCCGGCCGAGTGCGTCGCGTCGGCGCAGGCCGACGCGCGTCGAATGGTCGAGGCGGGCGAGCACGAACTGACCGGCGAAGCGGCGCTGCGCTGGCTGTCCCACTTCGGGTTGCACGGCGAGCCGGCCGACGTGCCGGCGGGCGCCAGGGTCGTCGACGTCACGGTCGACATGTACGACGATTCGAACTTCGGTCCGGTGTTCCGCTATGCGGTGCCGCCGGCAGACGGCGTATCGGCGCCGTTCGTCGTGTACGGGTTGCCGCCGCTCAACACGGTGCTCGCCCGCGCGGTGATGGCACGTTCGCCGTACGCGCGCCGCGCGCCCGTCGAACCCACGCTCGATGCGCTGACGGCGCTGTCGCAAGTCGTCTGCGACGTGCGCGAAGTGGTCGCGATGTCGGTCACGCTGCGGGTGCTGTCCGATCGTGCGTATGTCGTCGCGCCGCGCGTCACGCTGGCGGCCGGGCGCAGCCGGCTCGCGATCATGCCGTATCCGCGTCATCTCGAAGAGACGCTCGAATGGCGCGGCGAAACCGTGACGATCCGCCCGATTCGCCCGGAAGACGAGGAAGCGCACAACGAGCTGCTGCGTGCGATGACGCCGGACGATCTGCGGATGCGCTTCTTCGGCGCGGTGCGCAGCTTCGACCATTCGCAAGTGGCACGCATGACGCAGATCGACTACGACCGCGAGATGGCCTTCATCGTGTCGTTTACCGACGTGTCGGGCCGGTCGCACACGCTCGCGGTGGCGCGCGCGGTCGCCGATCCCGACAACGAGATGGCGGAGTTCGCGATTGCGGTGCGGCCGGACCAGAAGGGCAAGGGGCTCGGGCGGCTGATGATGACCCGCATCATCGACTACGCGCGCTCGCGCGGCACCGCATGGATGATCGGCGAAGCGCTGCGCGAGAACACGGCGATGATCTCGCTGGCGAAGTCGTGCGGCTTCGCGGTGTCGACGACGGAGGAGCCCGGCGTGGTGGGGTTCCGGATGAAGCTCCAGCCGTAATCGCGCCGGGGAGCAGGCTCGAACGTGTGGCCCTGTCGTGCGCGTTTCGTATGCAACGCGCAATGCAGGCAGCGCGCATCCGTGGTTGAGCGGCTTGGTTGTATTTTGGGATGCGAATCATCTGAGCCAGGCGAATGCGACTACGCATACGCATACGGAATACACACAGCGAAACAACGCGCTGTGACTCATGGGTAAAAGGCGAACGCGTCGCGTCGCAGCATCCGCGGCGGGCGCGTTGCACGGCGTCGACGACCATCGTGTATCGGCGGTTCCGGCCGCGCATTCGAGCGTGCCGATTCCCGCGATTCGCGGCTGCAGCAGCGAAAACACGTCGAAGGTGAGATTTTTCGGGAGCCCGGAGTGAGCCTTTCCGGGAGCAGTCGGGTGAGCCGATACGGGAGCGCTTGGTGAGCCTTCCCGGGAACTGCCGGTGAGCCCTTGCGGGAAACCCTGGTGAGCCTTTCCAGGAGGGCTTGGTGAGCGTCTGCGGGAGGCCTTGGTGAGGACGTTCGGGACGCATTGGTGAGCGTCTCCGGGAGCTTCAGGTGAGCTTTTCCAGGACGTGATGGTGAGCGCTTACGGGAGGTGAAGGTGAGGTTTTTCGGGAGCTTGCGGACGCAGCGCTCCGGCACGCGCGGCGCCGGCCTTGGCCGGCGTGCGCGCCGGTGCAGGCACGCATGAACCGTGCCCGCGGCAGTGCTTACGCAGCGAGTTTCGCCGCCGCGTCGTTCACCTGGTCGCGCGAAATCGCGAGTTCCTCGAGGTGTGCGTCGGCATAGACGCCGCCGGTTTCACGCTCGAGGCGGGCGATCGTCAGTGCGCAACGTGCGGTGTCTTTCGGCATGGCGATGAAGCGCTTGACCGACTCGCCGGACGTAAACGCGTCGAACAGTGCGCCGCGCACGTCGTCCGGGAGCGTCTTCGTCCATTGGTACGGCTTGCCGTTGAACGTGATCGACGGCGGCAGCGTGCGCTCCTTCTTGGTGGCCGTGATCAGGCCGTAGGTGCGCGCGGCGTCGCCGATCTGCTCGGGCGAGAAGAGTTCGTCGGGCGTGATGTCGAACTGCTCGATGTAGTTCTCGATCGCCAGCATCGCCGCGGCACGATCGTCGCGCTTCTGCTGCGCGCGCGCGACGATATCGCGCAGCTCGTCCGCTTCCTCGGGCGTGATCGTGAAGCTTGCCTGCTTCTGCTGAAGTTCGGAGAAACGCTGGAATTCTTGATCGTTCAGAAGTTTGGCCATGACATCCATCGGATACGGCGCCCGCGACAGCCGGCCGCCGTAGTTTTTGAGAGGGCCGCTATTTTAGCGTAGCGCCGGGGGCGCAGCGCTCGCGCAGCCGGCAATGGTCTGCCGAATGCCGCTGCGGGCGTTCGCGAAATTGCTGCGCATCGCACACCGCAGCGGTGTCGCCGAACGCCCCGGTGTGCTTGCGCGACCTGCGCGCACAAGCGTGATGAACGCCTGACGCGCTCGAACGCAGGATCGCTCGTCCGCCGGGCCGACCCGCTTCGGCGCCGTCGCGCGTTCAGCACGTCTCCGCGCGGCACATCGACAGCTGGCCGGCCGTATCGCGCAGCCCCGCGACGACCACGTCGACCGACGGCGCCATGTGCGCGTCGATCCGGCGCATGTACGGGCAGGTCAGCACCGCGATCGCATGGCCGGACGGGCCGAGAAGCGGCGCGCTGAGGTCGGTGACGCCGTAAGCCTGGCGGCTGTCCTGGCGCACGTAGCCGGACTGGCGGATGGACTGGCACGCGTGCGCGAGTTCCTGCTCGTTCATCGGCGTTTCGCCCTTGACCTTGCGATGCTCGGCAAGCATGTGAGCACGCTGCTCGGCACTCTGGAACGACAGCATCACGCGGCCCGATGCGGTATCGGCGAGCCCGACGCGCGAGCCGAGCCGCACCGATACGCCCCACGGGCCGGGCCCGTCCACCTGTGCGATCACGAGCAGGTTGCCGCGATCGTAGACGGTCAGATGGCACGACTGTTCGGCGGCCTCGGCGAAGCGCTGCATCAGCGGCAAGGCTTCGGCGATCAACCGGTTCATCGGCGGATGGCGGTGCGCGAGCGCGAACAGTTTCAGGCTAAGCGTGTAGCGGTCGCCGCCGCTCGAGCGCATCACGTAGCGGCGTGCGACGAGACGTTCGAGCATCCGGTAGATCTCGCTCGCATTGCGGCCGAGCTCCTTCGTGATCTCGGTACGGGTGAGTCCTTCCTTCTGCTCCGACAGGAGTTCGAGAATGTCGAGGCCTTTGTCGAGGGCGGGCGCGCGATAGCGATCGGCGGCGCCCATCGACTCCCGTGCGTCGCTGTCGGGAAGCGGGTTATTGGTCGTTTGCATCATGGCTATGTGGTCCGGGGATTGCCGATCGGCAGGCGACGCACGCTGGCCGGTGTTGCACGCGGAATCGGAAAGCCCGCATGCGGATGTGAGTGCCAACCGCGCGAGCTTAGCAATAAACTTTCAGTGTGCAATGCAGCGTGTTTTTACCGATCGTTACCGAGCAAGAACGGATCAAGTGTCGTTTTCGATGACAGGGTCGCAACGAATATTGTCTATTCATGTCCCGATGCTGCGATGCAACGCCGGCACGCGCACCAATAGTCGGTATCCGTCGCGGGCCATTTCACGGCGCGCTGCCGATGGTACAAAGAGTGGCGGGCCAGCGACGGCGCGGCCGCGCATGAAGCCGCGCCGGCACCGGCGGGCACATGACGCGGATGCCGGGCCGTCGTCGCCGATGCGCAGACCGGCGGCCGCCCGCTCGATGCGCGTCGCACTTCGGTGCGACGCCGCGATCGCTGCGCCCGCGCGAGCTTCGCGTGTCGAACGGCCTGCCGGATACGGCGCCGACGCGCGTCATCGACGATCGACATTCAGTCCGGCGCGTGGCCGCAAGCGGCCGCGTCGGCCGGTATCCTGTCACATTCGACAACAGAGGTTGAGCACGATGAAACTGCTTCGCTATGGCCCGTCCGGCCAGGAAAAGCCCGGTATTCTCGACGCGGACGGCCGGATTCGCGACCTGTCCGCGCACGTGCCGGATCTGGCCGGCGACGCGCTGTCCGACACCGGTCTCGCGCGCCTGCGCGCGATCGATCCGGCCACGCTGCCGCTCGTCTCCGGCGAGCCGCGCATCGGCGCGTGCGTCGGACGCGTCGGCAAGTTCATCGGCATTGGTCTGAACTATGCCGACCACGCGGCCGAAGCCGGCATGCCGGTGCCGAAGGAGCCGGTGGTGTTCGGCAAATGGACGAGTTCGATCTGCGGCCCGAACGACGGCATCGACATCCCGAAGGGCTCCGTGAAGACGGACTGGGAGGTCGAGCTGGGCGTCGTGATCGGCGCGACGTGCAAGGACGTGGACGAAGCACGCGCGCTCGATTACGTCGCCGGCTACTGCGTCGTCAACGACGTGTCCGAGCGCGAGTGGCAGATCGAGCGCGGCGGCCAGTGGGACAAGGGCAAGGGCTTCGACACGTTCGGCCCGATCGGCCCGTGGCTCGTCACGCGCGACGAGGTGCCCGATCCGCAGCGCCTCGACCTGTGGCTCGAGATCGACGGCCGCCGCTATCAGAACGGCAACACGCGCACGATGGTGTTCACCGTCGCGCAACTGATCGCGTATCTGTCGAGCTGCATGACGCTGCAACCGGGCGACGTGATCACGACCGGCACGCCGCCGGGCGTCGGGATGGGCATCAAGCCGTCGCCGGTGTTCCTGAAGGCCGGCCAGAGGGTGCGCCTCGGGATCGACGGGCTCGGCGAACAACTGCAGAGCACGCGCAACGCGCAATAAGCGTCGGCGCGGCGCGGGCTGGTGGTCGGGCCGGGGGCGGGCGCAACCGGCCGCTCACCTGCCGCTCACCGGCCGCGCTGTCCGACTTGCCGCCCGATCGCGCCGCCCGATCGCGCCGCAAGATCGCCGGGGGCGACCGTCGCGAACCGAACCTCGATGCAGTAAAGACAAAAGAAGACAAGGGCCCCGATTCCGCATCGCCCGGAATCGGGGCCCTTGTCGTTCATCCGCGTCCGGACGCGGCGAATCAGACGATGTTGTCCAGCTCGCAGTGGGCTTCGAGCCGATACCCGTCGGGATCGACGACGAACGCCGCGTAGTAGCCGGGGCCGTAGTGCTCGCGCTTGCCGGGCCCGCCGTTGTCCTGCCCGCCATGCTGCAGCGCGGCGCGATAGAACGCGTCGACTTCCACCGGCGACGACGCGCGGAACGACACGTGCAACCCCGAATCGGGATCGGCGGCGACCGGACGCGTCGCGCGCTGCAGCCACAGCACCGGTTCGGTGGTGCCGTAGCCGAGGGATCCGTCGTCGCTGTACAGCCGCTTGTAGCCGAGCGCACCGAGCGCGCTGTCGTAGAACGCACGGCTGCGGTCGATGTGGGCAACGCCGAACGAAAGGTGATCGATCATCTGTGGCTCCTTGAACTGAGGGGGGACGTCAGTGCAGCAAACCTGCTCACCAGCACCATGCCAGCCGCTTGTCGCGCAGCGTGCCGAGCGTGCTGTCGTAGAACGCACGGCCGCGGCCGGTGTGGATAACTCCATATGAAAGGCGATCGATCATCTGTGGCTGCTTGAACTGAAGGGGGAAGTCAGCGCAGCAAACCGTCTTGTAACCACCATGATGGTTATGTTAGAAACCGTCCGGACGCTTGTCAACCGGCATGGTGGTTAGATACGATCGCGTCATGAGCAAAACGCAACCTTCCGTCACGACGGACTGCCTGATTCCGGCGCCGTCCGAAACGTTGAGCATCGATTTCGCGAACACGCTTTACTGGCGCGGCGCCGACGTGCCGACGGAAACCTTCGGCACGCTGGATGACCTGTTCGCGTGGTGCAGCGCGCAGGCGGGCGTGCCGGCCGGCCTTGCCGATGCGTGTCGCGTTCGCGTACAAGAGACGACGACGGATGACGCGCCGGCGATGCTGGCGCGGGCGCTCGCGTTGCGCGAGGCGCTGTACCGGCTCTTTCACGCGCAGGCCGAGCGGTGCGAGCCGCAACCCGGCGATCTCGCGCTGCTGGGCGGTTTTCTGGCGGAAGCGGCGCCGCGGGTCGCGCTCGCGCGGATCGACGGTGGCTATGCGTGGCGGATCGGGGCAGCCGGCGCGACGCTTGCCGGGCTGTTGAGCCCGGTATTGTGGTCGGCAACCGACCTGCTCGGCGGCGCGCGGCTCGCGAAGGTCAAGCGCTGCGCGAACGACGCATGCCAGTGGCTGTTCATCGACGACAGCAAGAACGGCAGCCGCCGCTGGTGTTCGATGTCGTCGTGCGGCAATCGCGCGAAGGCGTACCGCCACTATCACAAGGCCGATTGACGGCGGGGTGCGTCCCGGCGCGTCACGCCCCGGTCGCGTGCATCCCGCCCGAGCTTATTTCGCCGACAGCTTCCGCCACAGCGTCGTCTTGCTGATGCCGAGCATCGCGCACGCGCGGTCGCGGTCGCCGCCGCACGCGTCGAGCACCGCGCGGATCTCGTCGGCTTCCGCGCGGCGGCGGCGCGCGTGGAGGGTCTGCACATCCTCGGCGTCGGCCGCATCGGGCGGCGCCGCGAACAGCTCGGGCGCGATCGCCTGCAGCGCGTCCGGCGCAAGCGCAGCGCACGCGGCGCCCGGATCGTTCTCGTCGACTTCCTCGGCCAGCTCCACCGCGATCCGCTCGACCACGTTCTGCAGTTCCCGCACGTTGCCGGGCCAGCGGTAGCGCGCGAGTGTCGCCTGCGTCGCGTCGAGCACGCGCATCGCATCGCCGGTCTCGCGCACGCGTTCGGCCAGCCGCTGCTCGCGCCGCGCGGCCTGCACGAGCAGCGTGGCGGCGAGCGCCGGAATGTCGGCGGCGCGCTCGCGCAGCGGCGGCAGCCCGATGTTGAGGATGTTGAGGCGGTAATAGAGGTCGGCGCGGAACGTGCCGGCTTCGACCGCCGCGAGCAGCGGCCGGTGCGTCGCGGCGATCACGCGCACGTCGATGCGGATCGGCTCGGTCGAGCCGAGGCGGATCACCTCGCGCTCCTGCAGCACGCGCAGCAGCCGGCTTTGCAGCGACGGCGGCATCTCGCCGATTTCGTCGAGAAACAGCGTGCCGCGGTGCGCGGCTTCGAACAGTCCGGTCTTGCCGCCGCGCCGCGCGCCGGTGAACGCGCCTTCCTCGTAACCGAACAGCTCGCTCTCGAGCAGTGCCTCGGGAAACGCGCCGCAGTTGATCGCGACGAACGGATAGCTGCGCCGCACGGACAGCGCGTGCAGGCTCTGCGCGATCATTTCCTTGCCGGTGCCGCTTTCGCCGAGCACGAGCACGGTCGCATCGGATTTCGCATAGCGGCGCACGAGATCGCGCACCCGCGCCATCGGTGCGGATGCGCCGACCACATCGTCGAGCGCGTAGCGCGCCGCGAACTGCTGCGTGTTCGGCTGCGAGCGCAGCGCGCGGTCGAGCCGTTCGACGGCGCGCGATTCCTGGAACGTCAGCACGCTGCCCGACGTCACGCCGCGATCGACGAGCGGCCCGCGATGCACGACGTAGCGCACGCCGCGCACGGTCGCGAGCGCGTCGCCGTCCTCGCCGCGCAGCGTGCGCAGCTCGGGCCGCAGATCGACCAGCGCGCGGCCGACGGCCGCCGCGGGTTCGACCCCGAGCGCCGACGCGAGCCGTTCGTTGATCGCCTCGACGCGACCGCGCGCATCGAGCGCGACCACGCCGTCGCGCAGGTGCTGCAACAGGGTGTCGAGCCGCTGGCGGCGAAACGCCTCGGCGTGCGTCGCATACGCGACTTCGAGCGCCGTCTCGACCGCCTTGCGCACCGACGCGTGCGAATACAGGAACACCGCGCCCATGCCGGCGCTTGCCGCGAGATCGGTGACGAGGCCCGGCCCGACGATCGTCTCGATGCCGCGGTCGTGCAGGTCGTGCACGCAGGCTTCCGCTTCCTGCGCGGACTGATATGACGCAAACTGCACGTCGAGGCCGTAGGCGGCGACGAAGCGGCGCACTTCGGGCGGCGTCTCGCCGGCGCTGACGAGCGCGATCCGCGACGCGTCGCGCCGGGCACGGGCGAGCGCCTGCATCACGTCGAAGCCGGTCGGCGACACGACCACGACCGGCACCTGCGCGCGCGTTTTCAGGAAGCCGCCGTTCGAGCCGGCCGCGACGATCACGTCGGGCCGCGCCGTGCCGGCCTCCGCGATCGCGCTCAGCGCGTCTTCGTAGGCGCGCGTGACGATGCGCACGTCGGCGCGTTCGTCGAATTCGCCGGCGATCTCGCGAAACAGGTCGCGCAGGCGGCTGATGCCCATCGCCCAGATGCGCGGGCGCACCGTGCGGTCGGCCGGGCCGACGGGCTTGGTCGAGGAGAGGTCCATGGCGACCGATTATGCGCGTGCGATTTCATTTTTGAAACATGAAATTGCCAAATTGAAACAGATGGGCAATGAAACGCCCGGGCCGGTTGCTTAAGAATCAGTAGGTTAGCGGCGTTTCGCGAGCTGGCCCGGTCCTTGCTGTTAATGGGCATTCCTTCAGGAGGCCGTTCATGAGCAACACGCATCTTCAGAGCGCCGGCGCGAAATTTCGCGCGGCAGTCGCGGCCGAGCAGCCGCTGCAGGTGGTCGGCGCGATCACCGCATACGCAGCCAAGATGGCGCAGGCCGTCGGCTTCAAGGCCGTCTACCTGTCGGGCGGCGGCGTCGCCGCGAATTCGCTGGGGATCCCCGATCTCGGCATCAGCACGATGGAAGACGTGCTGATCGACGCGAACCGCATCACCAACGCGACCGACCTGCCGCTGCTCGTCGACATCGATACGGGCTGGGGCGGTGCGTTCAACATCGCGCGCACGGTCCGCTCGTTCATCAAGGCCGGCGTCGCGGCCGTGCACCTCGAGGACCAGGTCGGCCAGAAGCGCTGCGGCCACCGTCCGGGCAAGGAAGTCGTGCCGGTCGACGAAATGGTCGATCGCGTGAAGGCCGCGGTCGATGCCCGCACCGACGACCAGTTCGTGATCATGGCCCGCACCGACGCGGCCGCCGCCGAAGGGATCGATGCCGCGATCGAGCGCGCGATCGCCTACGTGGAAGCCGGCGCGGACATGATCTTCCCCGAAGCGATGAAGACGCTCGACGACTACCGTCGCTTCAAGGCCGCCGTGAAGGTGCCGATCCTCGCGAACCTGACCGAGTTCGGCTCGACGCCGCTGTTCACGCTCGACGAACTGCGCGAGTCGAACGTCGACATCGCGCTGTACTGCTGCGGCGCGTATCGCGCGATGAACAAGGCCGCGCTGAACTTCTACGAGACGCTGCGCCGCGACGGCACGCAGAAGGCCGCCGTGCCGACGATGCAGACCCGCGCCGAGCTGTACGACTTCCTCGGCTATCACGAATACGAGCGCAAGCTCGACGAGCTGTTCGCGCAGGGCAAGAAGTAACGCGGCCCGACATACGAATCCGAATACTGGAGAACGGAAACATGAGCGAGACGAAAGACGCAGCAGCACCGGCCGCCGCAGGCGCATTCAAGCCGAAGAAGTCGGTGGCGCTGTCGGGCGTGACGGCCGGCAACACCGCGCTGTGCACGGTCGGCAAGACCGGCAACGACCTGCACTATCGCGGCTACGACATTCTCGATGTCGCCGAATCGTGCGAGTTCGAGGAAATCGCGCACCTGCTCGTGCACGGCACGCTGCCGAACCTGACCGAACTGGCGGCGTACAAGACCAAGCTGCGCGCGATGCGCGGCCTGCCGAACGCGCTGAAGGCCGCGCTCGAGCAGATCCCGGCCTCGGCCCACCCGATGGACGTGATGCGCACCGGCGTGTCGGTGCTCGGCACCGTGCTGCCGGAGAAGGACGATCACAACCTGCCGGGCGCGCGCGACATCGCCGATCGCCTGATGGCGTCGCTCGGCTCGATGCTGCTGTACTGGTATCACTTCTCGCACAACGGCAAGCGCATCGAGACGGAAACCGACGACGACTCGATCGGCGGCCACTTCCTGCACCTGCTGCACGGCAAGACGCCGTCGAAGTCGTGGGTCGACGCGATGCACACGTCGCTGATCCTGTACGCGGAGCACGAGTTCAACGCATCGACGTTCACCGGCCGCGTGATCGCGGGCACGGGCTCGGACATCTACTCGGCGATCACCGGCGCGATCGGCGCGCTGCGCGGTCCGAAGCACGGCGGCGCGAACGAAGTCGCGTATGAAATCCAGAGCCGCTACAACTCGCCGGACGACGCCGAAGCCGACATCCGCCGCCGCGTCGAGAACAAGGAAGTCGTGATCGGCTTCGGTCACCCGGTCTACACGATCTCCGATCCGCGCAACAAGGTCATCAAGGGCGTCGCGCACAAGCTGTCGAAGGAAGCGGGCGACCTGAAGCTGTACAACATCGCCGAACGCCTGGAAGCGGTGATGTGGGACGCGAAGAAGATGTTCCCGAACCTCGACTGGTTCAGCGCCGTGTCGTACCACATGATGGGCGTGCCGACCGCGATGTTCACGCCGCTGTTCGTGATCTCGCGCACGTCCGGCTGGAGCGCGCACATCATCGAGCAGCGCGTCGACAACAAGATCATTCGCCCGAGCGCGAACTACACGGGTCCGGAAGACCTGCAGTTCGTGCCGATCGAAAAGCGCTGAAACGCCCGCCACGCGCGCCGGCGCCCCTGATGCGGGCCGCCGGCGCGCGCGGAACGTCTTACCCCGAATTCCGCCCCACATCATGAATACCGCCAACCGCAAACCCCTGCCCGGCACGTCGCTGGACTACTTCGACGCGCGTGCCGCGGTCGACGCGATCGCCCCCGGTGCGTACGACACGCTGCCGTACACGTCGCGCGTGCTCGCCGAAAACCTCGTGCGCCGCTGCGATCCGGCGATCCTCGCCGAGTCGCTGAAGCAGATCGTCGAGCGCAAGCGCGAACGCGACTTCCCGTGGTTTCCGGCGCGCGTGGTGTGCCACGACATCCTCGGCCAGACGGCGCTCGTCGATCTCGCCGGCCTGCGCGACGCGATCGCCGACGGCGGTGGCGACCCCGCGAAAGTGAACCCGGTCGTGCCCGTGCAGCTGATCGTCGACCATTCGCTCGCCGTCGAGTGCGGCGGTTTCGATCCGGACGCATTCGCGAAGAACCGCGCGATCGAGGATCGCCGCAACGAGGATCGCTTCCACTTCATCGAGTGGACGAAGAAGGCGTTCGAGAACGTCGACGTGATCCCGCCCGGCAACGGCATCATGCACCAGATCAATCTCGAGAAGATGTCGCCGGTGATCCAGGCGCAGGATGGCGTCGCGTTCCCGGACACCTGCGTCGGCACCGACAGCCACACGCCGCACGTCGATGCGCTCGGCGTGATCGCGATCGGGGTGGGCGGGCTGGAGGCGGAGAACGTGATGCTCGGCCGCGCGTCGTGGATGCGCCTGCCCGACATCGTCGGCGTCGAGCTGACCGGCAAGCGTCAGCCCGGCATCACCGCGACCGACGTCGTGCTCGCGTTGACCGAATTCCTGCGCAAGGAAAAGGTGGTGGGCGCCTATCTGGAATTCCGGGGTGCCGGTGCCGCGAGCCTCACGCTCGGCGACCGCGCGACGATTTCGAACATGGCGCCCGAATACGGCGCGACGGCCGCGATGTTCTTCATCGACGGCCAGACGACCGACTATCTGCGCCTCACCGGCCGCAGTGACGAGCAGGTGAAGCTGGTCGAGACCTACGCGAAGGCGGCGGGCCTGTGGGCCGATACGCTGGACCACGCACAATACGAGCGCACGCTGACGTTCGACCTGTCGAGCGTGGTGCGCAACATGGCCGGCCCGTCGAACCCGCACAAGCGGCTGCCGACGTCCGATCTCGCCGCGCGCGGGATCGCCGGCCAGTGGGAAGAGAAGGCGGGCGAGATGCCCGACGGCGCGGTGATCATCGCCGCGATCACGAGCTGCACGAACACCAGCAACCCGCGCAATGTGATCGCCGCGGCCTTGCTCGCGCGCAACGCGAACGCGAAGGGGCTCACGCGCAAGCCGTGGGTCAAGAGCTCGCTCGCGCCCGGCTCGAAGGCGGTCGAGCTGTATCTGGAAGAAGCGAACCTGCTGCCGGAACTCGAGAAGCTCGGCTTCGGCATCGTCGCGTTCGCGTGCACGACCTGCAACGGGATGTCGGGCGCGCTCGATCCGAAGATCCAGCAGGAGATCGTCGACCGCGACCTGTACGCGACCGCCGTGCTGTCCGGCAACCGCAACTTCGACGGCCGCATCCACCCGTATGCGAAGCAGGCGTTCCTCGCATCGCCGCCGCTCGTCGTCGCGTATGCGATCGCCGGCACGATCCGCTTCGACATCGAGAAGGACGTGCTCGGCCATGACGAGAACGGCCAGCCCGTCACGCTGAAGGACATCTGGCCGACCGACGAGGAGATCGACGCGATCGTCGCGTCGAGCGTGAAGCCCGAGCAGTTCCGCAAGGTCTACGAACCGATGTTCGCGCGCACGGCCGATGCGGGCGAACGTGCGGCGCCGCTGTACGACTGGCGCGCGCAAAGCACGTATATCCGCCGTCCGCCGTACTGGGAAGGCGCGCTTGCCGGCGAACGCACGATGAAGGGCATGCGCGCGCTCGCGGTGCTCGGCGACAACATCACGACCGACCACCTGTCGCCGTCGAACGCAATCCTCGCGAACAGCGCGGCCGGCGAGTATCTCGCGAAGATGGGCCTGCCGGAAGAAGACTTCAACTCGTATGCGACGCACCGCGGAGACCACCTGACCGCGCAGCGCGCGACCTTCGCGAACCCGACGCTCGTCAACGAGATGGCGGTCGTCGACGGCGCGGTGAAGAAGGGCTCGCTCGCGCGCGTCGAGCCGGAAGGCAAGGTCATGCGGATGTGGGAAGCGATCGAGACGTACATGAATCGCAAGCAGCCGCTGATCGTGATCGCCGGCGCCGACTACGGCCAGGGCTCGTCGCGCGACTGGGCCGCGAAGGGTGTACGGCTCGCGGGCGTCGAGGTGATCGTCGCCGAAGGGTTCGAGCGGATCCACCGCACGAACCTGATCGGGATGGGCGTGCTGCCGCTCGAGTTCAAGCCGGGCACGAACCGCACGACGCTCGGCATCGACGGCACCGAGACCTTCGACGTGATCGGCGAGCGCAAGCCGCGCGCCGATCTCACGCTCGTGATTCATCGCAAGAACGGCGAGCGTGTCGAGGTGCCGGTGACGTGCCGGCTCGATACGGCCGAGGAAGTGTCGATCTACGACGCGGGCGGCGTGCTGCAGCGTTTCGCGCAGGACTTCCTCGAATCGTCGCAGGCGGCTTGACCGGGGTACACAGGGACAACGCAAAACATGGCTCACATTCCTCAAATCAGGGTTCCCGCGACGTACATTCGCGGCGGCACCAGCAAGGGCGTGTTCTTCCGGCTGCAGGACCTGCCGGATGCCGCGCAGGCGCCGGGCGCCGCGCGCGACGCGCTGCTGCTGCGCGTGATCGGCAGCCCCGATCCGTACGGCAAGCAGATCGACGGGATGGGCGGCGCGACCTCGTCCACCAGCAAGACGGTGATCGTGTCGAAGAGCGCGCGGCCCGGTCACGACGTCGACTATCTGTTCGGGCAGGTCGCGATCGACCGCGCGTTCGTCGACTGGACCGGCAACTGCGGCAACCTGTCGGCGGCGGTCGGCCCGTTCGCGATCAGCGGCGGCCTCGTGGATGCGGCGCGCGTGCCGCGCGACGGTGTCGCGACCGTGCGGATCTGGCAGGCGAACATCGGCAAGACGATCATTGCCCACGTGCCGATCGTGAACGGCGCGGTGCAGGAGACGGGCGACTTCGAGCTGGACGGCGTCACGTTCCCGGCCGCCGAAGTGCAGCTCGAGTTCATGGACCCGGCCGCCGATGAGGAGGGCGCGGGCGGCTCGATGTTCCCGACCGGCAACCTCGTCGACGATCTGGCCGTGCCGGGCATCGGCACGCTGAAGGCGACGATGATCAACGCGGGGATTCCGACCATCTTCGTCGACGCGGAAGCGATTGGCTATACGGGCACGGAGCTGCAGGACGCGATCAACGGCGACGCGAAGGCGCTCGAGAAGTTCGAGACGATCCGCGCGCACGGCGCGCTGCGCATGGGGCTGATCGACACGCTCGACGAGATCGCGACGCGTCAGCACACGCCGAAGGTCGCGTTCGTCGCGAAGCCGGCCGACTATGTCGCGTCGAGCGGCAAGCGCGTGAATGCGGGCGACGTCGACCTGCTGGTGCGAGCGATGTCGATGGGCAAGCTGCACCACGCGATGATGGGCACGGCGGCGGTCGCGATCGGCACGGCCGCGGCGATCCCCGGCACGCTCGTCAATCTGGCGGCGGGCGGCGGCGAACGCAACGCGGTGCGCTTCGGGCATCCGTCGGGCACGCTGCGCGTCGGCGCGGAAGCGCAGCGCGTGAACGGCGAATGGACTGTCACGAAGGCGATCATGAGCCGCAGCGCGCGCGTGCTGATGGAAGGCTGGGTGCGTGTGCCGGGGGATGCGTTCTGACGTATGGCGGGTTTAGCGTGCAAGACTGCGCGCGTGGACCTCGCCCCCGATCCCTGCGAAGCGGAACCGCTGCGCAGGGATTTTTTTGTTGGATGCAGGGATTCCGGTCGGCAACGCATCGTGTCGGAGTGCGGGATGACCCACGGTGATCGACCGCGAAGCATGGGACCAGCGTAAGTGCTAAAGCGCTAACGTGGGTCGACCGCGAAGCATGGGACCAGCGTAAGTGCTAAAGCGCTAACGCTGGTCGACCGCGAAGCATGGGACCCACGTAAGCGCTAAAGCGCTAACGTGGGTCGACAGGAGAATCGCATGTCGCTTGATGCACCGCTTGCCAGCGTCCATATCGTCGAATTCGAAGGTCTCGGCCCCGGCCCGCTCGCGGGCTGGATGCTCGCCGGAATGGGCGCGCGCATCACGCTGATCGCGCGCCCGGCCGGCCGCACGAGCGCGCCGGACGCGCTGCAGAGCCGCGACGGCGACTTGCTGCGCGAAGGCAAGTCGATCGTCGAACTCGATCTGAAGAACCCGGCCGGCCGCGACGCGGCGCTCGCGCTGATCGCGCAGGCCGACGCGCTGATCGAAGGGCTGCGGCCCGGCGTGATGGAACGCCTTGGCCTCGGCCCCGACGATTGCGCACGCCGCAACCCAAAGCTCGTGTATGGACGCATGACGGGCTGGGGCCAGGACGGGCCGCTCGCGGCCGCCGCCGGACACGACCTGAACTATGTCGCGCTGACCGGGCTGCTGTCGCTGTCCGCGCCGCGCGACGGCCGGCCGGGCGTGCCGCCGACCGTCGTCGGTGATGCGGGCGGCGCGCTCGGGCTCGCGTTCGGGATCGTCTGCGCGTTGTTCGACGTGCGCGGCGGCGGTGCGGGGCGTGTGGTCGACGGCGCGATCGTCGACATCGTGTCGATGCTTGGCTCGCTCGCGCTGTGGGCGCGCGCGAACGGCCAGCTCGATGGCGCGCAGCCGAGCCTGTTCCACGATGCGCCGTTCTACGACGTGTATCGCTGCGCGGACGGCGAATGCGTGACGATCGGTGCGCTCGAGCCGCCGTTCTACGCGCTGCTGGTCGAACGGCTCGGGCTGACCGACGTCGATCCGGCGTCGCAGTACGATCGCACGCGCTGGCCGGCGTTGAAGGTGCGTTTCGCGGAGGTGTTCGCGCAGCAGCCGTCCGCGCACTGGCGTGCGCTGCTCGAAGGCAGCGACGCGTGCTTCGCGCCGGTGCTGAGCGTGGCCGATGCGGTCGAGCATCCGCACAACGCGGCGCGCGGGATTTATCGCATCGATGGGAACGGCAACGTTCGGGCGCGTGTGGCGCCGCGGTTTTTACCGTTGAAGGGGGATGACGCCTAATCGCATCCCGAGGTCCGATGGCGCTTGGAGAGTGCGGTTGCAACTTGTCTCAACTCGGCAATGCGCTGAGCCAGACTTTGCCCAATCCTTAGCATTCCATCGATCGACAGAACGGTGAGATCTTGAGGAAAAGCGAATAGCCTCGTTATCGCGGTAATTTCGAATTCGTCTGATTGTTATTCCTTGCTCGTTCAAGCAAATTTTGTGTTGAGCAGTCCTTATCCATTTGTCGAGAAAGGAAATCTGGATGAAGAGCGAGCAGAGCGCACCGACTTATCTTTTCGCCACCATCGGAGCACTTACTAAGCGCGGCGGTCGTGTGACTGAGTGCACTAGTGGTCTCACTGTCGCTGGGCTTGCTGTTGCCCGTGTTGGCGATGTAGTGACGTACGAGGATGGGAGCGAGGCTGTCATTACCGATGGTGCCGGAAATTGTGCGGTTAGCCGGGACAAGCCGTTTGCACTTGTAGGTAGCCGCTTGAGCAACGGTGATCGTATCGTCGAAACGCTTCAGCGGTTGTGGGGCATTCATATCCCGGCGGGTGAGGCGGTCGACGGTTTGTTCGATGCGGCTTATGTGCCTGCGCCAGCGACGCCCCGCTATCGGCTCGCAGTGCGAGGGGCAACGACTGCGCGAGGTGGCGTGCTGTGCAACGTTACCGGCGCATGGGACACCGGGATACGGCTTGGCAAAGCCGGTACGGTTGGGGATCGTGTCGCCTATGCAGACGGCTCGACTGCGACAATCGTAAGCGGCCTCGCGCTAGTGGACAACCCTGGCTTCGAGCCACTGGCCTTTGTTGGTAGCGAACTGGATAACGGCGACACCATTACGGACAGCCCAGAACGCGAGGGTCTCGCATCCGCTTGTAACTTCGCACCGGTGAAGTGTTCGACCGTCGCATGCCAAGGTGACGTCGCGTGATTCGCTATTTCCTTGCAGAGGGCGATCAGGGCGGCAGCGCCATGATTACGGAGGGATTGGAGCACGTTACTTGTTCCAATCCGCCGCCGCTGGTGCATATTGCGACGCTCTCCATGAAAACATACTGTGCGGCGTGTAAGCAGGAAGGGTTTATTGCTCCCCAAGGTCCGCGGTGGCCGGGTACCGGGCCGAATGGCAAGCCTTGGGCGTTGAGTGGCGACATCAACGTCTGTGGTTGCAATCCTCCTCCTGTTTTTTACGCGGAGCGCGGGATGAGCATGTCTTTTACGGCAGAGGAAGCGGCGACGCTTGTTGCTCCGCGTACGGGCACCTATGTTCCCGTGAACGCGAACGTAGATGAGGATCTCGAGCGCTACTTCGAAATCTGTGACGCGATGACCGGTGCCCCTGTCGAGGGAATGACCTATGCGCTGGCAAGCGATGCGCAATCTCTCGTCTCCGACGCGGTGCTAACGGGAGGGAAGACTCGCGCGTTTTCGTTGAAGGACCATCCGAATCTCGTGTTCGTGGCGTGGCGTGAGGGGGATGTGCGATGAGTAGCGTGATCGATCGAGACGTGCGATTGCTTGCCGCGATTGCCTACGGGGAAGCCTCCACGGCGAACGCCTCGGAGGAAATTGGTGGGATTGCGTTTGCGGTTGCAAATCGATGCCGAGCGTGGGGAGGAAAAACAGTCTTCGAACTACGTGCAGCCGACCCGAATTATTCGTATGCATGGGACGGCTCCAACGTAAGGTTCAACAAGTTGATGCGCACGCCTGACAGCGAAATCGCATTGAATCCTGGGATGGCACTGGCTGTTGGGTGGGCTCAAAAAGCGTTGCGCAGTGAACTGCCGGATCCCTCGAACGGAGCGTTCTGGTGGGATGGTCTGGACTTCAAAACCAATTACAGAAATCATCCCAAGGTTCGTGATGGTTTTAAATGGGGTTCGCCAGCAGACAATATTTTCGGCGTGCCGGAGAAGCGGCGCGAGATTATCGTTCGATGGAAGATCCGTCATAAGAGAACCGGGAAGATCGTTGATGGTGGCGAACGCGGGCGCTACGACGCGGTATGGGTGTCAACGGCCGCGCACGGGAGCACGGTATTTTGGCGGCACAATTCTGACTACCTGAAAGCGAGCGGGGGAAAGGCATGCCGATGAAATCCGGAGTGATGTTGGCGATAATATGTGCTGCCTTCGCAAGCGGTGCCCGTGGCTCGACGATCTACAGTGGCTATGACGAGTTCTACGCGGCCCAATCGAATGCTGCATTTAGCGGCCCGGTCGAGCACGACGCAAGCGTTCTATATTCCAATCGCGATGGGGATGTCTACGGTTATTTTGATGTCAAGTCGAACGGTAGGGCAGTACACGTCGAAGTAACGGGGAACCGCGTAACGATAGGCGGAAGAACCTACCGCTTCGCGGATGCAACGACATTCTCGGGTGAATATCCGGTTGAAATTTATCCCGGCAGTGCGAACATGTTTTTCACCGAACGGACACACCGCCGGCCGTCCGCTCTCTGCGTTGAAGGGAGCGGCAGCGGATCGGGCGAAGCTAATCGTCGCAGGCAAATTTACTTGCTGATCAATCCGTTGGCACCGAAAAAGGAGGTGACTTTTCTTCATTTGCCGAGCTTGCTTTCATCCTGTCGGGCCGTATTGGTAACAAAGGACGGGACGCTCGCATTTCCGAAGAACAACTATTTGTTGGACGATGCGCAGGAGTCTCGTATTGGTCTTTTAATGTCGTACTACGCTTTTGAAAAGAATCGGTTCGTCCCCGTCCTGAACGACATTCGCCTTCGATTTTCGCGTCCTGACGTTCCATTTCAATTTTCGGTTCAGGACAAGGAATAAGGATCGCTGAAGCAGATCGTCGGCGAACCAGATTCACGCCGTTTCCGCTGGCACGGCACAGCGCGGTGAGCAGAGATAGAGCTAAATTCGGTGCTAAATGGAGCGAAATCCGATTCCAATCGATGAAGGTGCCGACATGCGCTACATCGTCCTGGCCAACGTTGCAGCGAGTGTTTCGGAATTGAAGCGCAATCCCATGGGAACTGTTGCGGCGGGCAACGGCTCTCCGGTCGCGATTCTGAATCACAATGAACCCGCGTTTTATTGCATTCCTGCGAAGACCTGGGAGGCGATGGTCGATCGTCTCGAAGATATCGAAGGCAACGCCCTCGCTGACACGCGCATCAAGGACAGGATCGTCAAGGTCAAGCTAAATGACCTTTGAACTTGCCCTTCTCGAGCTTGCGTTGAGAGTGGACGGAGCTCGATCGCACCATCCGCGACCAGTTCAAATCCCGGCTCGCCGAGCGGCTCGAGAATCCCCGCATTGCGTCGGCTACCGACTCGTCTACGAAGTGCGCGATACGGAAGTGATCGTACTGGTTGTCGCAGTCGGTCGCCGTGACCGCGATGCAGTCTATCTTGCCGCGATGAAGCGATAGGCCGGACGATACCCGACGCGTGTGCTGCCGCGGTTTGGGGGCCACGTTGCATCGCTGGTGTCCGGAAGTGCGATCGAAAACGCGCCGACAGGCAATCCGCCGCCTCTGGGTACGAAGCAACTTACGCCGTTTCCTCCGGCGCATCCGGCATCTTGCCGTCGCCGACGCGGTTGATCGTGCCTTGCGCGATCGCGACGAGCCGCTCGTGATCGCCGTCGATGACGAACACATGACACTGGCAGGTCGCCTGATGCCGCCCCGCATAGACGACCTTCGCACGCGCGACGAGCGTGCCGTTCACCGCCGGCCGCAGGTAGTTGATCTTGTATTCGGCGGTGATGACGCGCGGGCCGAGCACCAGCGCGCCGGCGAACGTCAGTGCGTTCTCGGCGAGATAGCCGATCACGCCGCCGTGCACGAAGCCATGCTGCTGCCGCAACTCCTCCCGCACGGGCAGGCACAGCGACACCTCATTGTCGCCGATATGCATCAGCTCCGTGCCTAGCAGCATGCTGAACGGTTGCGCGCGCAATGCGCCGCGCGCGTGGTCCGTGATGTCCGTCATCGCCTTCCTCGCAATGCGTGTCCGCTTGCGCTGAACTCTAGGAAGGGGGATGCGGATAAGCAAGGAAATTCGTCCGCATTTCGTGCAAATTCCGGCGCGATGCGACGCGATTATTGCGTCGAACGCGGGGGTTGTCCTCGTTTGAAGGCGATTCGACAGGAATGACCGGCGCAACGCCCTTTTATATGGGCGCCCCTAACCGGGCGTCCCTAACCGGGCGTCCCTAAAGTCCGACGAAGAAATGCCGCTAATGTCGGGGCATTGCTCATTGCTCCATCGTCGGCTCTCCAGGAATCTCCCCCATGTTCGGAAAAATCAAGCTCGCGTCGGGTCTGCTCGGCGTGTTGACCGTGTTTTGCCTCTTCCTGTTCGCGATCGAGGCGCTCGGTTTCTGGGCGCTCACGTCGACGCGCAGCGGCGTCGACGATCTGTCGAACGTCGCGATCGCACAGGTCGACGCGGCCAGCCAGGCCACCGAGCGCCTGCTCGACGCGCGCGTCAACCTGTCGCGTGCCGGCACGCGGATGGTCCGCGGCGGCCCGAAGCCCGACGACATCATCCGCCACGCCAGCGCGTCGCTCGCCGAAGCGGACAAGGCGTTCGGCGCACTGACGGCCGCGCAGGCCGTCGACGCAACGAACCGCGCACACGTCGCCGCGCTCGCCGAGCGCTATCGCGCGCTGCGCGGCGCGCTCGGCGAACTCGTGCAGTTCCTCGACGCCGACAACATCCAGGCGTTCCTCGACCAGCCGACGCAGGGCTTCCAGGACGCGTACCTCGCCGAACTCCACCGCTTCGCCGACTACGGCGGCGCATCGAGCCACGACGCGCTCGACACGATCGACCGCGGGATGCAGTGGTTCAAGTGGGTCGGCATCGTGCTGCTGGTCGCGATGCTCGCGGCGAGCGCGGCCATTTACGCGGCTGCGCGGCGCGCGGTGGTCGCACCGCTCGACGAAGCCGGCCGCCATTTCGAGCGGATCGCGCAGGGCCGTCTCGACGAAGCCGTGCGGGCGGGCGGCGTGTTCGAGATCGACCGGATGCTGCGCGGCCTCGCCGCGATGCAGGCGAGCATCGCGGACACCGTTCGAACCGTGCGTCACGCGTCCGACGCGATCCACCTCGGCGCGGGCGAGATCGCCGGCGGCAACGCGGACTTGTCCGCGCGCACCGGCACGCAGGCCGCCTCGCTCGAGGAAACCGCCGCGAGCATGGAGGAATTGACCGCGACGGTTCGCCAGAACACCGACAGCGCGCGGGCGGCCAGCGCGCTCGCCGACGCGGCGCTCGACGCGACGCGCCACGGCGGCGGCGTGGTCGACAGCGTGATCGACCGGATGCGCGGCATCGCGCAGAGCTCCGGACGCATCGCGGAAATCATTTCGGTGATCGACGGCATCGCGTTCCAGACCAACATCCTCGCGCTGAACGCGGCGGTCGAGGCCGCGCGGGCCGGCGAGCAGGGCCGCGGTTTCGCGGTGGTCGCGGGCGAAGTGCGCTCGCTCGCGCAGCGCAGCGCGCAGTCGGCGAAGGAGATCAAGGCGCTGATCGAGGAGTCGGTCGCACAGATCGACGGCGGCTCGGAACTCGTCGAGCGTGCCGGCGACGCGATGCGCACGGTCTCGGCGTCGATCACGCGCGTCGTGCAGACGATGTCGGAAATCACGGCCGCGTCGGTCGAGCAGAGCGTCGGCATCGAGCAGGTGAACCAGGCCGTCACGCAGATGGACCAGTTGACGCAGCAGAACGCGGCGCTGGTGGAGGAAGTCGCGGCGGCGGCCGCGTCGCTGAACGACCAGACCGCGCACCTGATGCAGGCGGTGTCGGTGTTCGAACTCGGCGACGCGCGTGCCGGACGTGGTGCGCGCGACGAGCGCGCGTCGGCGCCGGTTGCCGGCGCCGGTTACGAAACCGCGGGCAGCGCCGCGTAAGCGGTTGCGAGGTGGTAGGGCGTCGTCGACGGCAGGTCGGCGCGCGACACCTGCCCGTCCGCCGTCTTGCACTCGAACCAGCCGCGCGGATGCAGGAAGCGCGCGGCGAAGCGCTCGATCTGTCGCGCGAGCGGCGCGGACGCGGGCGTGCCGCCGTGCGTCGCGAGCGCGCGCAGATATTCGGTCTGCGCCCAGATCCGCTGCGTGCCGTCGATACAGGCCCCTTGCGCGTCGACCGCCGCGCACACGGCGCCCGTCTGCGGATCGACGCCGTGCCGTTCCGCGAACGCGAACGCGCGCGCGAGCGCGTCGGGCAACCCGGTTTGCGCGAGGCGCGCGCCGGCCGCATCGACCAGATAGAACCATTCGAACTGATGGCCGGGCTCGAAGCGGTTGCCGGCCGTACCGAGCGGCAGCTCGGCGACACAGCCGGTCGCCGGCTCGACGAAGGTGCGCTCGACGGCCTGTGCGGTGCGCGCGAGCGCATCGTCGAATGCCGCGTCGCCGAACGCATCGGCGGCGGCGAGCCACGCTTCGGTCAGGTGCATCAGCGGGTTCTGCAGCGCGCCGCTGCCCGATGACGAGAAATCGGCGTGACGCGCGGCGTCGAGCAACGCGTCGCCCGGCTGCGGCGCGAAGCGGTCCTGAATCAGTGCGGCGGTGTCTTCGGCGATCGCGCGCGCGGCCGCGTCGCCCGACGCCGCATGCCAGGCGGCGCACGCAAACACCACGAACGCGTGCGTATAAAGGTCTTTCGTCGTGTCGAGCGGCGCGCCTTGCGCGTCGACGCTGTAGAACCAGCCGCCGTGGCGCGGATCGCGAAAGCGGCTGCACAGCGAATCGAACAGCGTGGCCGCGTGCGCGGTGTTGCCGGCCTGGGCGAACACGAACAGTTGCCGCGCACACGCCATGGCGCGATAACGGGTGACGGGCAGCGGTGCATGGGTGTCCGGATCGACGGCCTCGAACGGCAGCCGCAGCACGTGGTCGAACCCTGAACCCTGCCAGATCGGCAAGACGACGTGCGCAAAATGGTGGTGCAGCGGGGCGGCCTGGGCGGAAGCGGAGTCGGAAACGGACATGGCGGGGTTGTGCGCTTGGATCGAAACGTGTCGGCGCGGCCCGGAGGATCGGCGCGACCGAGGCCAAGGATAAAACATTCCGCGGGGCCGGCACCAAAAAAAGGAGATAAATCCGATGCTGGGCAATCTGGAACTCGTGACGCGGCTGCTTCTCGCGGCGGCGCTCGGCAGCGTCATCGGCTTCGAACGCGAGCGGCTTTCATGGGCGGCCGGCCTGCGCACGCACATGCTGGTGTGCGTCGGCTCGACGCTCATCATGATCGTGTCGGCGTACGGTTTCGCCGACGTGCTCGGCCGCAGCGATCACATCGTGCTCGATCCGTCGCGGATCGCCGCGCAGGTGGTGTCGGGCATCGGCTTCCTCGGCGCGGGCTCGATCCTGCTGCGCGGCGAGATCGTGCGCGGGCTGACGACCGCCGCGAGCCTGTGGTCGGTCGCCGCGATCGGCCTCGCGGTGGGCGGCGGCCTGTACGTCGCGTCGATTTCCGCGACGATCATCATCCTGATCATCCTGGCCGGCATCAAGCCGCTCGAGCGGCGCTACTTCACGGTGCGCCAGCGCCGCCAAGTCGCGCTGACGGTGGTGAGCGGCGCGCTGACGTTCGATTCGCTGCACGCGGCGCTCGGCCCCGACAGCGCGCGCGTGAAGCAGTTCATCGTGCAGCGCGCCGACGACACGGATGAGCACGACGAAGTGCGCATCGCGCTCGGGCGCGTGTCGGACCTCGAATACCGTGCGATCTGCGACAAGCTGCGCGGGCTGTCGTGCGTCACGCGCTTCGAGGAAGGCAGCGGGTTGTCGAACGACGAATAGACGGCATCCGATCGGCCGGATCGGCGACCGGTCATGCGACAATGGCCGCGCACTGATTCCGTTCGACATTCGGTTCCGCGCTCGCGGGCCTGTTATCCGACTCCATGACCGAATCCGTTTTCCTGCCTCGCTCCCGTTCCCGTTCCAACCGTTCGTCGGCCCGTTTGCGTCCGCGCTCGGCCGCGGCTGCCGCGGACACCGCCGCCAAGGCCACCGCGCGACCCGGCAACGTGCCGGCCGGCGAGGCGCTGCGCGACGAACGCACGCTCGACCTGTTCGGCGATCCGGTGCTCGAGCCGGCCGCGCGTGCGCCGTCCGCTGCGCGCGACGAGGCGATCGCGGACGTCGACACGGTGGCCGCCGAGGACACCGGCCGGCAGGCGACGCTGGACGGATTCGGCGGGCCTGGCGCCGCGGCGCGTGGCAACACGGATGGCGGGACGGCGCAGGCTGCCGACGTTGCCACAATGGCGCAATCTGCACCGACGTCGGGAAAGGGCGATACGGTCGGCGTTGAAGTCGGCGCCGGCGTCGAGCGCGCGGTCGATGCCGATGCAACGAAGGCCGCTGCCGACGTGCGGCAAGCAGACGTCATCGTCACGACCGCAGCCGGCGAACCGACAGTCGACGGCGGCCGGATGAGCGCCGGCAGCGTGCCGAATACCGGCGACGCGGTCGTGACGAAGGCAGCGCGTTCGGCGGCGAATGCCGTGGCGGTCGACGCGGCTAGCGGCGATCGCACGGGGACAACCGGCAACGATGTTGACGTTGCGGCCGCACCGGTCAGGCATGACGCCGCCGCGCCGATACCCGGCGAGGTCCCGAAGGGGCGTCGCGCTTCCTCTGGCGGCAAGCGGCGTGCGGCCACCGGCGCCCGCGAAGCGGCAGCGGTGCGCAGCGTGGCGGAAGCGGCGGCCGCCGGCGCCAAGCCAGAGCTGGACCCGGTGGCGGCTCCGGCGCGGAACACGGTGCCATCTGCCGAACCGCAGGCAAACACCCAACCGCAGGCGAACACCGAATCGGCCGGGCCCGCGCTTGCCGCGAACACCGGCGATGCACCGCGGGCGGCCGCGGCCTCGGCATCGCCGGCCGCGCAGCCGGTCGCATCTGCGGCGTCGTTCGTGACGAAGCCGTCGGCGGATCGCGTGCAACCGTCCGTGCCGAGTGCGCCGGCCTTCGATCCCGACACCCATCTGCGCCCACTGTCGGACCGGCTCGCCGCGCTGCAGGCGGAGTCGGCAGGCATGAAGCAGGCGGCGGATCGCGAGATGCGCCGCGTCAACCGGCTGCTGCTGGCGCTGGCGGTCGTCGTGTTTGCGGGGCTCGTCGCGCTGGTGCTGCAAACGCGGCAGATCGCGCACCTGAAGCAGGATCTGGACGCCCGGCAACAGCGGATCGACCGGCTGACTGCCGATCTGTCGACGCAGCAGGCGACGCTGATGACGCTCGCGGAACACCACGAAGCGATGCTGTCGCAGGTCGACCGGCTTCAACGCAATGCGAACCGCGAGGCAGCGGCCGCGAAGCGCGCGCGCCGAACGCGATAAGCCTTCCGACCCTACCTGAAAACGCCGAGCCGGCAAGGATCGGCATGGCAGGCCGTCGATCGACGGCGGCGAACTGCGGCAAACTGATGCGGCGCGCTGGCGGAATTCAGGGAAAACCCTTACAATGGAGTCCATCTAAGGGAAAACCCTAGCACCATCTGTCAGGAGTCTCACATGAGCTTCATTCTTGCCCTGCTGCAAAAGATCGACGACCTGTTCGTCTCCCCGCACCTGCCGCTCGACGCGGAATATTCGTACGCCGCGCGTCGCGCCGAAGCCGATCGCCTGCGCCGTGCGAACCTCGCGCCGATCGTCCTGTACCGTCGCTGATTCGCTGATTCGCTGATTCGCTGATTCGGCGCGGCGCTCGCCGCACCTGTCCGTGCGTTTTCCACCGCTGCATCGCGCGCCGGTGCGAGCGTGCCGCTACACTGGAAGTTCGACTTCCTTCGCGACACCCGGGCCATGCTGCAGATGCGGCCGATGACGGCCGGCGAATTCCACGCATATCGCACGCGCGCCATCGACGGCTACGCGCGCGACCTTGTGTCATCCGGGCAAAACGCGACCGACGACGCAGCGGGCCGTGCCCGCGCCTGTTTCGATACGCTGCTGCCCGACGGCCTGCTCACGTCCGGCCAGACCCTCGTCCAGTTGATCGACGCCGCCAGCGGCGACACGGTCGGCGACCTCTGGTACGCGATCGTGCCCGAAGGGCCGAACCGCACGCTGTTCATCTATGACCTCGACATTGTCCCGTCCCGGCGCCGCCAGGGCTGGGCGACGCGCGCGCTCGATGCGCTCGAGGCCGAGGCACGCCGTCATGGCGTCACCGAGATCGGGCTGTCGGTGTTCAACCACAACACGGCCGCTCGTGCGCTGTATCGGACCTGCGGCTTCGCGCCGATCACCACGACGTTGATCAAGCCGGTCGTTCCGGGCTAGCCGCGAAGAAGTGATCAGCGGAGCACGGCTAATGTCCATTCTGTTCGTTTTGGCGTTCAACGCGATCAATTTGAACGAGGCATATGGCGACGGTCCGCCCTACTACTCCCGCACGACCAATATGGACAAGTGGACGAGCCCACTTCCGTTGCTCGGTGTCATCGACGGAGCGATGTTGGTCGCGATCGTTGCGTATTGTTTGTGGATCCGTCGAAGCCGATGAAACCGCCAAAGAGCGGGCAGACTGCCGTTCCGCCCGTATTCGCACTTCATCTCGTCACCGCGCCCGCCCCTTCCATCTGCGCAGCAGCAACGCGTTCGTCACGACGCTGACGCTGGAAAACGCCATCGCCGCGCCCGCGATCACCGGGTTCAGCCAGCCGAGCGCCGCGAGCGGCACGCCGATCAGGTTGTAGACGAACGCCCAGAACAGGTTCTGCTGAATCTTCCGGTAGGTGCGCTTCGAGATGTCGATCGCATCCGCGACGAGTGCGGGATCGCCGCGCATCAGCGTGATGCCGGCCGTATGCATCGCGACGTCGGTGCCGGTGGCCATCGCGATGCCGACGTCGGCCGCGGCGAGTGCGGGTGCGTCGTTGATCCCGTCGCCGACCATCGCGACGATCCCGCCGTGCGTGCGCTTCAGTTCGGCCACCACGCGCGCCTTGTCGTCGGGCAGCACCTGCGCATGCACTTCGTCGATCCCGAGCGCCGCCGCGACGGCCGCCGCGCTGCCGCGGTTGTCGCCCGTCACGAGCACGCTCGCGACGCCGCGTGCCGACAGCGCCGCGATCGCGTCGCGCGCGCCGGATTTCACGGTGTCGCCGAATGCGATCAGCGCGAGCGGTGCACGCGGCGCATCGGCGCGCATCAGCCATGAAATCGTGTTGCCCGCGCGTTCGAGTTCCGCGGCACGCGCATCGAGCTCGGGCGGCACGACGATGCCGAGCTCGTCGCGCCAGCGGGTGCTGCCGAGCGCGAGCCGCTGCCCATCGACGCGCGCTTCGACGCCGCGTCCGGCCACCGCGCGCGCCTCGGCCGCGACGACCGCCTCGGCCGAACCCGCGGCGCTGCTGCGGGCCGCGACGTCCGCATCGTGCGCGGCGACCACGGCGCGCGCGAGCGGGTGATCGCTGTGGCGCTGGACCGCGGCCGCGAGTGCGAGCGCTTGCTCACGCGGGATGCCGACGGCGTCGAACGCCGTCACGGATGGCTTGCCTTCGGTCAGCGTGCCGGTCTTGTCGAATGCGATCACGGTCGCGCGCTGCGCGAGTTCGAGCGCCTGGGCGTCCTTGATCAGCACGCCGTGGCGCGCGGCGACGCCGGTGCCGGCCATGATCGCGGCGGGCGTCGCGAGGCCGAGCGCGCACGGGCACGCGATGACGAGCACCGCGACTGCGTTGAGGATGGCCGTTTCGGTGCCGGCGCCGGCGATCAGCCAGCCGATCAGCGTCAGCACGGCGATGCCGAGGATCGCCGGCACGAACACTTCGCTGACCCGGTCGACCAGCCGCTGGATCGGCGCCTTTTCCGCCTGCGCGGATTCGACGAGGCGGATGATGCGGGCGAGCGTCGTCTCCGCGCCGATCGCGGTGGTTTCGACGACGAGCGCGCCTTCGCCGTTGATCGAGCCGGCGGTGACCGGATCGCCGCCGTCCTTCGGCACCGGCAGGCTTTCGCCGGTGATCAGCGATTCGTCGATGTGCGAGCGGCCCGACACGATCCGGCCGTCGACGGGCACGCGCTCGCCGGGACGGATCGCGACGGTCGTGCCGACGCGCACCTGCGCGAGCGGCACGTCGCGTTCGACACCCTGCTCGACGACGCGTGCGCGATCCGGGCGCAGCGCGTTCAGCGCGCGGATCGCGTCGGTCGTCTGGCGTTTCGCGCGCGCTTCGAGCCATTTGCCGAAGCGCACCAGCGTGATGATGACGGCCGATGCCTCGAAATACAGGTGGCCCGGGTGTGCGGGGTCGCGCAGCAGCATCCACAGGCTCAAGCCGAACGCGGCCGACGTGCCGAGCGCGACGAGCAGGTCCATGTTGCCGGTGCGTGCCTTCACCGCGTGCCAGGCGGCGCGGTAGAAGCGCGCGCCGAAGCCGAACTGCACGATCGATGCGAGCACCAGCTGCAGCCAGCCGTTCAGCATCGCGTCGATGCCGAACGGCGCGGTGAGCATCGGCAGGACGAGCGGTGCGCTCAGCACGGCCGCGCCGATCACGAGATTGCGTTCGCGGATCGCTTCGCGGCGCTTGCGGGCATCCGGCGCTTGCGCCGGGTCGCTGGCGCGGGCTTCGGCGCCGGTGTCCGGCGCGGCGGCGAGCGATGCCCGGTAGCCGGCCGCCGTGATCGCCGCGATCAGCGTGGCGGCGTCGAGCGCGCCGGCGCCGTGCACCGACGCGCGCTCGGTCGCGAGATTGACCGTCGCGCGCGCGACGCCCGGCACCGCGGCCAGCGCCTTTTCGACGCGGCCGGCACAGGACGCGCAGGTCATCCCGCCGATGTCGAATTCGAGATCGGCGGACGCGCCCGGCGCCGTGGCGGCGACCGGCGTCGCACCATAGCCGGCCTGCCGGACGGCATCCGCCAGTTGCGACGCCGAAACGCCGGCCGCCGCATCGATGGTCGCGCGCTCGGTGGCGAGGTTGACCGACGCCCGCGTGACGCCCGGCACCTTCGCCAGCGCTTTCTCGACGCGCGATACGCAGGACGCACAGGTCATCCCGTCGATGTCGAGCTCGATGCCGGCGGCTGCCGGAGGCGCGGACGGGGCGGGGGCGACGGCGGTATCCGATGCGACCGGCGTCGCACCATAGCCGGCTTGCCGGACGGCATCCGCGAGTTGCGACGCCGAAACGTCCGCTGCGGCGCCGACCGTCGCGCGTTCGGTCGCGAGGTTGACCGTTGCGCGCGTGACACCCGGCACTTTCGCGAGTGCCTTTTCCACGCGCGATACGCACGACGCGCAGGTCATGCCGTCGATATCGAGTTCGATCGTCGCGGCCGTTGCGGGCAACGCCGTCGTCGTGACCGGCGATGCTTCGATGCGCGCCGCGTGCTCCGCATGCGCGGTCGCCGCGGCGCCGACCGTTGCTTCGCGCACGGTCGCGCGATAGCCGGCAGCGCCGACCGCATCGACGAGCTGCGCGGGCTCGACCGTGTCGTGCGCGGTGACCGTGGCCGCATGCGCATCAAGATCGACCGCGGCCGCGACGACACCCGGCACGGCAGCCAGCGCACGTTGCACACGGCCGGTGCAGCCGCCGCAATGCATGCCGTCGACGGTCAGCTCGACCGTTTGCAGGGCTGCGGAGGCGAGTGGTTCAGTCATGTCGGATTCCCCAAAAGCGCGGATCGAGCCGCGAATGACCACAGTATCAACATTCCCATGATGGGAAGGTCAAGGGGGGTGACGATTCAGCGCAGGGAGGTGAGTCACAGCTCGGCGTTACCGATACGTCATGAGGTGTCGGGGCGCGAAAAAACAATACCCGGCGTCCGAACGGAACGCCTGCCATTCGCCGCGTGCATCATCGACCGCGATTACGCGCAGAGCTTTGCGCTCGCAAGACGGTTCAGGCTGACGCCTTGCTCCGCGGCCTGGATGACGAGCGCACGGTGTGCCTGTGGCGGGATGCGGACCTTGAATTCGCCGCTGTAGGTCCGATCGGCGATCGGGGCGGGGACTTTTTCTCCGTTCGCGGTCAGGTCGCGCACGACGTCGGCGACCAGCCGGCGAATGCCGGCAAGCGCGCCTTCCGGCGTCTGGGCGAGCCACGACAGGGAAGGGAATTCCGCACAGAGGCCGACGTGCTCCCCGTCCTCCGGGGACCACGTTACGCGATACGTAAAGTGGTCTTGGGTCATGATTTCCGTTCCTTCAGTCGGTCGATCGCGTCGAGTACCTGCCGGACCTGATAGGCCTTTGCCTTCCCGCGATCGTTCTGGATATTTACCCGCGGATCGCCTGGCCACGGTGTCTTGAAAATGGCATGGCTCGAACCGGATTGGCGGGCCTGACCGAAGTGCGCCTCGCAGATCTTCAGCAGATCGTTGAATCGCACATTCGCCGGCTCACGCCTCATTTGGTCGAGGATCTTCCATTCGTTTGCCATAACGATATGGTGTCAATAATGGCACCATAAGTCAAGCCGGCCGGAAGCGTGACGAAGGCCGCCCGCGACCGTCGACGCCGTAACTAGCGCCCTGCCCGCTAATCGGCATATTGGGGGATGCCCTTAGGCGCTATGATACCGGCCTGACATCAGCGCCCGCCGAGCGAAGCGGCGACCGGGCAGGCTGGGGTGCCTTGCTTTCGCCGATCGCGAGTCGAACAAGGCGTTGACTGACAAGAACGATATTCGGCCAGTAATCAATGATTGAAAATCTACGAGAATCCGTTTCTCTGCGGCGCGCGGCAGGCGCGTCGCTCGCCATCGCGGCGCTGCTGGCAGGATGCGCGTCGCAACCGGACGCGATCCAGCGGAAGACCGGCTGGATGCGCGCCGAAGTGGCCGACTCCTATATCTACGCGTACCCGCTCGTGCTGATGGACGTCGCGAAGGAAGCCGCGACGGGCGGCGACGGCGCGCAGCCGGGCCAGGCGCCGCTCAACACGCTGCGTCACGCGCAGGCGCTGCCGCCCGTCGGCGCGCTCAATCCGCCGCTGCCGGGTGTCGACACGCTCGACTCGACCGGCTGGCTCGACGTCGGCGCCGAGCCGGTGATCGTCACGCTGCCCGACACCCGCGGCCGCTACTGGGATGCCCGCGCGCTCGACATGTGGACGAACGTGCTGTGGTCGTCGTCGAGCGTGGCGGCGCGAGGCGCACGCGGCGGCGCGCGATCGCAAACGATTGCCTTTGCCGCGAAGGATTGGCAGGGCACGCTGCCGAAGGGCGCGTTGCGGATCGACGTGCCGTCGGCCAACGCATGGCTCGAAGTGCGGCTGCAGACGAGCGGCGGCCGCGACCTCACGAACGTGAAGAAACTGCAGCGGGCGATCCGCGTGGTGCCGCTGTCCGTCTATAGCGGCAGCACGCGCGGCGCGTCGGTTGCGGTCCATGCGGGCAGCGCGCCGTCGGAAGCCGTGAGCGGCGGCACGCCGGCCGAGCAGGTCGACGCGCTCGACCCGAAGGCGTTCTTCACCCGCTTCGCGCAGGCGCTGCAGGACAACCCGGCACCGGCCGACGACGCGCATGCGCAGGCGCTGCTGAACGACATCGGCGTGTCGGCCGGCTACCCGGTGCTGTGGACGGGCGATCGCCTGGGCGCCGCGACGGCCGGCGTCGCCGAAGCGCGCGCGCGGCTCGCGGCGCCGCCGCCGAACCTGCTGAACGCGAACGGCTGGAACTGGATCGGCGACACGGCCGGCAAATACGGGCAGGACTACGCGCTGCGCGCGTATGCCGCCTATACGCAGTTCGGCACCGCGACGCGCGACGACGAGACGCTCGCGCTCGTGCGCGTCGACAGCGACGGCCACCCGCTGAACGGCGCGAACCGTTACGTCCTGCACTTCGCGCCAGGCGCGCTGCCGCCGGTGCGCGGCTTCTGGACGCTCACGCCGTACGCGACGAACGGCGCGCTGCCCGACGTCGGCTCGGCGCGCCGCTCGCTCGGCGATCGCGACCGGCTGCGCCGCAATCACGACGGCTCGATCGACGTGGCTGTATCGGCATCGCCGGGCGGCACGCACGCGGCCAATTGGCTGCCGGCGCCGCGCACCGATTTCGCGCTCGGGCTGCGTCTCTACGCACCGAAGCCGCAAGCCAGCGACGGTTCGTGGATGCCGCCCGTCGTCGTCCGGAAATGAACCGACCCGCGCCGCCGTTGTCCGATCCGCGGGCGCGGCGGCCGCGCCTGAACGCCGTTCCGTCACCACCTCAGCCTATACTTTCGGGATAGCGTGCGCGGCCGTGCCGGCTTACGGTGCGGCCGGGCATCCATTCCCGAGGCATCCCAGCATGTCAAGCGCAGACAAAGAAACCGTACCCTCGACCCTCCAAGCCCTCGGCGGCATTGCACGTTCGCGCCGGACCCGGCGTATCGGCCTCGGCGTGCTGATCTTCCTCGTTATATTCGGACTGCTCGGGTTCTTCGCGGCGCCGCCGCTGATCCGTCACGTCGCCGAACAGCAGCTGAGCCAGCAGCTCGGCCGGCCGTCCACGATCCAGCGGATCGCGCTGAATCCGTACACGCTGAACCTCGAGGCCGATGGCGTGCACGTCGGCGAGCGCGGCGGCCAGGGCGACTTCATCGACATCGGCAAGCTCGTCGTGAGGCCGTCGTGGTCGTCGCTGTTCCGCGGCGCCCCGATCGTCAACGAAGTACGCGTCGACTCGCCGCGCTTGCACATCGTCCGCTACGACGCGCAGCGCTTCAACTTCACCGACCTGATCGAGAAGTTCTCGACGCCGTCGCCCAAACCCGCAAGCAAGCCGACGCTGTTCTCGGTGTCGAACATCCAGGTCAACGACGGCCGGATCGACTTCGACGATCGCCTGCTGAACGAAAAGCACGTGGTTGACAACTGGACGCTCGGCATTCCGTTCATCGCGACGCTGCCGTCGAAGACCGACATCTTCGTGCAGCCGAAGCTGCGCGCGCGGCTCGACGGCAGCCCGATCGCGATCGACGGCAGGACCAAGCCGTTCGCGCAGTCGCGCGAGTCGGAAGTCGCGCTGAAGTTCGACCGGCTCGACGTGCCGAAGCTGATTTCGTACGCGCCGGCGAAGCTGCCGGTGATCGTCACGAGCGGCCTGTTGAGCAGCGACCTCTCGCTGAACTTCGTGATGAGCGGCGACACGCCCGCGCTGCGCGTGTCGGGCACCGTCGACCTGAACGACGCGAAGGTGACCGATCGCGCGTCCGCGCCGCTGTTCGCCGCGCGCGGCGTGCATGTCGCGGCCGCCGGCCTCGAGCCGCTGCGCAACGTGCTGCATTTCGACGAGATCCGGATCGACCAGCCTGTCGTCGACCTCGCGCGCGACAAGCAGGGCGTGCTGAACGTCGAGAAACTCGCCGGCCCGCCCGCCGTCGCGCCGAAGGCTGCCGCGGGCAAGCCGGCCGCGTCGGGCACGGTCGCATCGACCGCCGCCACGGCTGCCGCCGCGAGCGGCGCGAAGGCCGAAGCCGCCGCGAAGGAAGCGCCGCCGCTCGACCTGACGATCCGTCATTTCGCGATCGACGGCGGCACGATCAACGTCGACGACCATGTGCCGGCGACGCCGACCGCGATGTCGCTGACGAAGCTCGCCGCGACGCTCGACGGCTTCACGCTGCAGGGCAAGACGCCCGCGAAGTACACGCTGTCGACGTCGCTGTCGCGCGGCGGCGACGTGAAGGCCGAAGGCGCGTTCAACGTGGCGGCGAAGCAGGCCGACACGAAGCTGACGGTCGATGCGCTCGCGCTGCCGGCGCTGCAGCCGTACCTCGGCGAGGCGACCCGCGCGCGCGTGCTCGACGGCACGCTCGGCGCGAGCGTCAACGCGAAGGCCGACTGGGGCAAGACGCCGCTCGACGCGCAGGTCGCCGACAGCACGGTGAGCCTGAAGTCGCTGAAGCTCGCGACGCCGGACGCGAAGGCGCCGGCGATCGTGCTGCCGGAGGCGAGCGCGAAGATCGCGAAGGTCGACGTCGCCGCGCGCACCGCGGAAATCGCGAGCGTCGACGCGACCGGGCTCGCGCTCGACGTGCAGCGCCTGAAGGACGGCAAGATCGACCTGGCAGCGCTGGCCCAACCCGCGCAGCCGGCGGTGCCCAGGCGCACGGTCGCGCGCAAGGCCGAGGCGGCCGCGCCGTCGTGGCATTACCGGATCGACGCGCTGAACGTGAAGGGCTCGTCCGCGAACTTCACGGACCTGTCGACGCCGCGCCCGGTGAAGCTCGCGATCAAGCCGCTCGACCTGTCGGTGCAGAAGCTCAGCGACGACATGACGAAGCCGCTGCCGGTGCAACTGAAGGCGACGCTGAACCGCAAGGGTTCGCTGAACGTGTCGGGCGACGTGACCGCGCAGCCGCTGAAGCTCGGCCTGAAGATCAACGGCAACCGCCTCGACGCGGCCGCGTTCGAACCGTACTTCGGCAGCGTGCTGAACGCGACCATCGCGAGCGCGCTGCTCAACGCGCAGGGCAACCTGACGTTCGCGCAGGTGAAGGACACGCCGCGCGCGACCTATCGCGGCGACGTCGCGCTGGTCGACGTGCGGATGCTCGACAAGGCGACCTCGGACCCGTTTGCGGGCTGGCGCTCGCTCGCGCTGTCGAACGTGAAGGTGAACTACGACGAGAAGGGCACCGATGTCGACGCCGCGCGCGTGACGTTCTCGAACTTCTACGGCCGCGTGCTGCTCGATGCGCAGGGCCGGCTGAACCTGAAGGACGTCGTCGCGAAGGAGTCGGGCCCCGCGCAGTCGCTGACGCGTGACGCGAGCAAGACCGAACCGGTGCCGCTGTCGCCGGGCGTGACGCCGCCGGCCAAGGCGCAGGTCGCACAGGCCGCGTCGGCGGCGGTCGTCGTGAAGGCCGCGCCCGCGCCGCAGAATCCGGTGCGCATGCATTTCGGCCAGCTCGTGCTGCAGAGCGGCCGCGTGACCTACACCGACAACTTCATCAAGCCGAACTACACGGCGAACCTGGTCGCGATCACGGGGACGGTCGGCGCGTTCGGCACGGATTCGACGGCGTCCGCGCCGGTCGACGTCGCCGCGAACCTCGCGGGCAACGGGCCGATCTCGATCAAGGGCTCGGTGAACCCGCTGATCGACAAGCCGGCGCTGGACCTCACGGCGACCGCGCACGACATCGAGCTGACCAACCTGACGCCGTATTCGGCGAAGTATGCCGGCTACCCGATCACGAAGGGCAAGCTCAACGTCGATCTGCACTACCAGCTCGCGAACGATCAGTTGTCGGCGAACAACCACATCTTCATCGACCAGCTCACGTTCGGCGATCACGTCGACAACGACACGGCGACCAAGCTGCCGGTGAAGCTCGCGATCTCGCTCCTGAAGAACACGCGCGGCCAGATCGACGTGAACCTGCCGGTGTCGGGCTCGCTGTCGAATCCGGAGTTCAGCATCGGCGGGCTGATCTGGCATGCGGTGCTGAACCTGATCGCGAAGGCCGTCACGTCGCCGTTCACGCTGCTTGCGAATGCGTTCGGCGGTGGCGGCGGCGAGGATCTCGGCTACGTCGAGTTCGCGCCGGGCTCGTACCAGCTGACCGACGCGCAGCAGAAGAAGCTCGACACGGTCGTGAAGATGCTGACCGAGAAACCGTCGATCCGGCTCGACCTGATCGGCCGCGTCGATCCCGCGAAGGACACGCCGGGGCTGCGCGACGCGTATGTCGAACGGCTGGTCCGCCAGCAGAAGCTGAAGGACGTGATCGGCCAGGGCGAGAGCGTCGATCCGATGTCGGTGAAGGTCGAGCCGGCCGAGTACACCAAGTACCTCACGCGTGCGTACAAGGACGCCGACTTCAAGAAGCCGCGCAACCTGATCGGCCTGCAGAAGACGCTGCCCGATGCGGACATGAAGCAGGCGCTCGCCGATCACGCGCCGGCCGACGACAACGCGCTGCGCACGCTCGCGCAGCAGCGCGCGCAGGCCGTGCGCCAGTACCTCGACGGCAAGATCGATGCGAGCCGCATGTTCGTCGTGGCGCCGAAGCTCGATGCGAAGGGCATCGAGGACAAGGGCGCGACGACGCGCGTCGACTTCGGGCTGCAGTAAGCGCAAGCCTGTCGGTCAGCCTCGTTCCGCCATCCGCCGCCGCCGCGCTTCCTGTCAGCGCGCCGCGATCGCCGGTTCGCGCTTGTCCAGTTCCTTCCTCGCGGCCAGCGGCAGGCGGGCATCGTCCCACTGCGCGAGCCATTCCACTTCCTTTGCCGTGAACACCTGGCCGTAGTTGCGCAATGCGTACTGCAAGGCATCGACGACGTGGTGGCGAATGATTTCGGGGGTACGTGCATCGTCCAGCACGAACCGGAGAGCTTCGAGGGTCGACATACGCGGGCTCCGGGCTAAGGGAAAACCCCTTATCACACGCCAATAGTCGAGTGCCAACCGCGAAAAAAAGCGGCCGCGGACGCGTGCGGCATGCAACGCAGCGCATTGCGACTGCGTGATGTCATTTGCGATTGGTTACGTTTGACAGAGAACAGAAAGCCCCGCTTCATCGGACCGCCGCACGATCCGGCGATATTTTGCGCGCCTGTTGGCAAGTCACGCGGTTCAACGTCTATCGAAGAGGTGGGGTGATGATTTCCAGGTTCGCCAAGCAACGAAAAATGGCAGTGGTGGTGGCGGGCGCGCTGGCGCTCGCAAGCGTGGGTGCCCATGCGGCGCAGCAGGACGGCAACAGCCAGGGCGAGAACGGTGGCAATGCTCGCCGGGTCGCGAAGCACGTGCTGCTGATCAGCGTCGACGGCCTGCACGAGCAGGATCTCGCGCGCTGCATCGGCGCGAACACGTGTCCGAACATCGCGGTGCTCGCGCAACACGGCGTCACGTACACGAACGCGTATACGCCCGGCCTGTCGGACTCGTTCCCGGGCCTCGCCGCGCTCGTGACGGGCGGCTCGCCGAAGACGGCCGGCCTGTTCTACGACGTGTCGTACGACCGCAACCTGTACGCGCCGACCGACACGACCTGCTCGGGCAAGCAGGGCTGGAACGTCGTGTTCGACGAGACGACCGGCATCGATGCATTCAACGGCGGCGCGCTCGTGCACCTCGACGGCGGCGGCGCCTTCAACCCGCAGGCGATCCCGCATGCGAAGGTCAACGGCCAGTGCGTGCCGGTCTATCCGCACAACTACGTGAAGACCAACACGGTGTTCGAGGCCGTCAAGGCCGGCGTGCCGAACGCGTATACCGCGTGGGCCGACAAGCACGCGTGGGGCTACGACTGGCTGAACGGCCCGTCGGGCACCGGCGTCGACGATCTGATGCGCACCGAGATCAATTCGATCGACCCGGCGACCAACACCGACTACACGGACGTCTATTCGCACACCGCGCGCTTCGACAACCTGCACGTGCAGGCGCTGGTCAACCAGATCGACGGCCGCGATTCGACGGGCACGAAGAACGCGCCGGTGCCGACGCTGTTCGGCGCCAACTTCCAGACGCTCAGCGTCGCGCAGAAGGCGCCGGTCGCGAAGGGCGGCGGCTATCTCGATGCGAACTTCACGCCGAACGGCCAGGTCGCGAACGCGATCACGTACGTCGACAACTCGATCGGCCGTGTCATCGCCGAGCTGAAGCAGCGCAACCTGTATACCTCGACGGCCGTGATCGTCACGTCGAAGCACGGCCAGTCGCCGACCGATCACACGAAGCTCGTGAAGAACGGCGACACGCTGACGAAGCTGCTCGAGGCGAACAACTATCTCGACCCGAACGGCAACTTCGGCCAGAACAACACGACGACGGGCAACCTGAACGACGGTTCGGGCCTGGTCGGCACAGGCTTCGTGCAGACCGACGACGTCGGCCTGATCTGGCTGCGCGACCGCAGCCAGCGCGCGGCGGTGGTGCAGACGCTGAAGGCGAACCTCGGCTGCAACGCGCCGGGGATCTGCGCGGACGGCGCGCAGGCGTATATCCTGTCCGGCGCGGCGCTGGCCGACCGGTTCGGCGATCCGGCCAACGGCCGCACGCCGGACATCGTCGTCCAGCCGAATCCGGGCGTGATCTACACGTCGAGCACGAAGAAGGACGAGGAGCACGGCGGCAACGCGCCGGACGACAGCCACCTCGGCCTGCTCGTGTCGTACCCGGGCCTGCATCGCGCGCGCGCCGTGAGCGACCTCGTCGGCACGAAGCAGGTCGCGCCGACGATCCTCGGGCTGCTCGGCGCCGATCCGAAGCTGCTGCACGCGGTCGTGGCCGAGAACACGCACGTGCTGCCGGGGCTGGGTATCGACCACTGACGACGTCTGCCGGACGCCGCCGGCGGGTGGTGTCCGGCACGCGTTCCGCCCGGGGCACGATGCGCGGCCGGCTCACGTCGTCGCGCATTCGTCCAGCATCCATGCCCTGAAGTGCCGCAACGCCTCGCTCGTGTCGAGGCGTTCCGGCGCGTAGCACAGGTAGTGCCCCTGCGCGGCGACCTCGACGGGCGCGTCGAACGGCTCGACGAGCGTGCCGGCCGCGAGATTGTCCGCGATCAGGAAGCGCGGCACGAGCGCGAGCCCGAGTCCCGCCAGCGCGGCCTGGATCAGCACCGAATACTGTTCGAAGCGCGGCCCCGCAAGCGCATTCATCTGCGTGGCGCGATGGCGTTCCGCCCACGCGGACCACGCGATTTCCGCCTGCTCGTGCACGAGGCGTGGCGCCGCGACGGCGTCGTCGGGCGTGCGCAGCGCATGCCGCTCACCGAACGCGCGCGTACAGACCGGCACGAAGGTCCGCCCGTCGAGATAATCGCTTCGCACCCCTTCCCACGCGCCGTCGCCATAGCGGATCGCCGCGTCGAGCCCGAACGGAAAGATGTCGCCGTGCGCGAGATGCCGGCGAAAGCTGAGCGTGACGCCCGGCGCGACGGCCAGGAAGCGCGCGAGCCGCGGCACGAGCCACTTGGTCGTAAACGTCGGCACGCTCGCGATCGTCAGCAGGTCGCCGTTTTCCCGCGCGCTGAGCAGTTCGATCGATGCGTTGCCGATCTCGCGCAGCGGGCCGGCGACGCGGGCGTGGTACACCTGCCCGGCGCGCGTGAGCGCGAGGCTGCGCCCCTCGCGCACGAACAGCTTCACGCCGAACAGTGCCTCCAGATTCGCGATCTGCCGGCTGACCGCGCTGGGCGTCAGCCCCAGTTCGCGGGCCGCGTAGGAGAAATTCAGGTACTTCGCGGAACAGGTGAATGCGTGCAGTTCCGAAACGTTCGGATACAGGTGCTTCATCGCGACTATTCCTTCGGCGCACAGATCGATGCGGGCTTTGTACGTTTTTTTCATGACGGTGCCATGTCGAATCCGCACACTGCGGCCATCCAGAAGCGCGTGACAACCCCGTCCGGCGGGCGTTGCGTGGCGTCTTCGTCTCTTGCTCGCGAGTGTTTCCATGCCTGCGTCTACCGCCCCGGCACTGGCCGATGGTGTTCCGATTTCGCGTAACAGGCCCGTGCGTCCGAGCGCGGGGCGCCTGTTGCTGCACGCGCTCGTCGCGGTGTTCGGGCTTTACCTGCTGCTGCCGATCGCGCTGCTGCTGATCGGCTCGGTGGGCCAGTCGTGGACGAACACGCTGCTGCCCACCGGCTTCACCGGCCACTGGTTCGCCGAGCTGGCCGCGAACCGCGGCTTTACCCGCGCGTTCGGCGTGAGCCTGACGGTGGCGCTCGCGTGCTGCGCGCTCAACGCGGTGGTTGGCCTGCCGCTCGCCTATGCGCTGCATCACCGCGCCGAGGCCGGGCGCGGGATGGCGACGCGCATCGTGATGCTGATGCCGGTCGGCGTGCCCGCGCTGACGCTGGGCTTCGGCTATATCGCGATCTTCAGCGGCGACACGCTACCCTGGCTCGGCACGCTGCCGCTGATGATCGCGGCGCACGCGGTGCTGACGCTGCCGTATCTGCTGCAGACGCTGCTCAGCGACCTGCGCCACCTCGGGCTCGCGCGCCTGGAGGCGTGCGCGGCGACGCTCGGCGCGACGCCGCTGCGCCAGTTCTTCACGATCGTGCTGCCGAACCTGCGGCACAGCCTGTTTTCGGGGCTCGTGATGGTGGCCGCGCTGTCGATCGGCGAATTCCAGATCTCGAACCTGATCGCCGGCTTTCGCTACCGCAACTATCCGATCGTGCTGCTGCAGGCGTTCTACGGCGCGTCGGGGATGGCGTGCGCGGCCACCGTCGTGCTGCTCGTCCTCGCCGTGCTCGCGACGCTCGTGTCGGTCGGCACCGTGCAACGTCTGAAGTGAGTCCGTCATGAGTCTCGAATTCGAACACGTCAGTTTCCGGTATCCCGGCGCGCGTCACGGCGTCGACGACGTCACGCTGGCCGCCGCGCAAGGCGAACTGCTTGCGGTGATGGGGCGCAGCGGCTCCGGCAAGTCCACGCTGCTGCGGCTCGCGGCCGGCCTGCTCGACGGCGCCGGCGGCCGCATCGCGATCGGCGGCGCCGACATGGCGGGCGTGCCCGTGTGGCGGCGCGAGGTGGGCATGGTGTTCCAGCACTACGCGCTGTTTCCGAACCTGTCGGTGGCCGACAACGTCGCGTACGGGCTGCGGATGCGCGGCGTCGCGGCCGATGCGCGGCGGCGGCGCGCGCGCGAGATGCTCGAACGCGTCGGGCTGGCCGCGCACGCGGAACGCGGCATCGCGATGCTGTCGGGCGGGCAGCAGCAGCGCGTCGCGCTGGCGCGAGCGCTCGTGATCGAACCGAAGCTGCTGCTGCTCGACGAGCCGCTGGCCGCGCTCGACGCCGGCATCCGCCATCAGTTGCGCGACGAAATTCGCGCGTTGCAGCGCGCATGCGGCGCGACGACGCTGCTCGTCACGCACGACCAGGACGAGGCGCTGAGCATGGCCGACCGCGTCGCGATCGTCGACGGCGGGCGCGTGCTGCAAGTGGGCACGCCGCGCGACTTGTACGAGCGGCCGGCGTCCGCGCAGGTCGCGCGCTTCGTCGGGCATTCGACCCTGCTGCGCGGGCGCGTGATCACGCAGGACACGGTCGACGTGCGGTTCGCGACGTTGCGCGTCGATACCGGCGCGCACGCGGCGGGCGCCGACGTCGAGGTGCTGGTGCGCCCCGAGCACGTGGAGGCCGATCCGCCGGAGCACGGCGCGAACCGCATCGACGGCTGTCCGGGCGAAGTGCGCTACTTCGGCGCGACGCAACGCTACGACTTCATTCCCGCCGGTTCGGCCGACCCGCTGCTGTGCGAAGGCCGCGTGCCGGCCGCGCGGTGCATCGCGATCGACCCGCGCCATCTGCTCGTGCTGCCGGCCGCGCCGGATGCGCGATGACCGCTTTCATTCAACGGAGATTCCCGATGCCTGCAGGCCACCCTCTTGTGAAAACCCTGCGCGCCGGCGTGCTCGCGCTGTGCACGCTCGCGACGCTGGCCACCGCGCCGGCGCATGCCGCGCCGCTGTATCCGGGCGAAGACGCGCTGTACGCGAAGGCCGCCGAAGAAGGGCTGGTCGTGTCGTTCGACACGGGCCCCGAATGGGCGAACTGGAAAGCGCTGTTCGCCGAGTTCCGCAAGCGCTATCCGAAGGTCGAGATCACCTACAACGACATCGGCTCGGCGGCGACCGTGGTCGCGCTCGACAAGTCGCGCCGTCGCCCGCAGGCCGATACCGCGTACTACTTCGCCGCGTCGGCGCTCGATGCCGAGAGCAAGGACGTCGTCGTGCCGTTCAAGCCGGTCAACTTCGACAAGTTGCCGAACGTGTTCCGCTCGGCGGATGGCCGCTGGTTCGCGGTGCACTCGTTGAACATCGCGTTCCTCGTGAACCGCAAGCTCGTGAAGAACGTGCCGCAGCGCTGGTCCGACCTGCTGAAGCCGGAGTATCGCAACGCGGTCGTCTATCTCGACCCGCGTTCGACTGGACAGGGGCAGGTCGCGGTGTTCGCGGCCGCGTATGCGAATGGCGGGAGCGTCGAGAATCCGAAGCCGGGCGCGGAATTCTTCGGCAAGCTGAAGCGCGCGGGCAACGTGCTGCGCGTCGAAGGTACGACGCCGTACGCGAAGTTCGTGAAGGGCGAGATTCCGATCCTGATCGGCTATGAGAACGACGGCCTGAAGGCGAAGTACGTCGACGGGATGGGGGACGCGGCCGACGTCGTGATTCCGCAGGACGGCAGCGTGTCGGCGCCGTATGCGATGAGCCTCGTGAAGAACGGCCCGAATCCGTCCGCCGCGCAGCTGTGGCTGAACCTGGTGATGAGCGACGCCGGGCAGGCGCTGTTCGCGCAGGGTTTCGTGCGGCCGGCCGTGCCCGGCACGCCGGTCGCGCCCGAGGTCGCGGCGAAGCTGCCGACGGCGCCGCAGGTGCGCCCGCTCGACGTCGCGAAGGCGGCCGCACGCAAGGCCGAGGTCGACCAGCTCTGGTCGCAGGCGACGCTCGGTCAGTAAGGAGCGCGCGATGCAGACCTCGATGGCCGAATCCGGCGCGCTGCGCCGCTTCGGCGCGGTGCCGGCGGCGATCCTGCTGGCGGTGTGCTTCGTGCTGCCGCTCGCCGCGCTCGTCGGCTCGGCGTTCACGGACGGCGGCCTTGCGTTCGCCGCGGTGCTGCGCGACCCGCTCGTTGCCGATGCGATCGTGCGTTCGCTGGCGCTGGCGGCCGGCGCGGGCACGCTGTCGGTCGGCGTCGGCGTGCCGGTCGCGTTCGCGCTGGCCGGGCAATCGCCGGCCCGTCGCCACGGGTTGCTCGCGCTGCTCGGCGTGCCGCTTGCGTTCTCCGGGCTCGTGATCGCGTACGGCTTCATCCTCGCGTTCGGCCGCGCCGGCTTCGTCACCACGCTGGCGGCGTCGCTGGGCGCGGACCCGAACGTGCTCGGCGGCGCGATCTACACGATGCCGGGGCTGGCGGTCGCGTATGCGTATTACCTGATTCCGCGGGTCGCACTCATGATCTACCCGGCGCTCGCGAATCTCGACCGGCGGCCGCTCGAGGCGGCGCTGACGCTCGGCGCGCGGCCGTGGCGCGCGTGGCTCGACGTCGCGTGGCGCGAACTGTGGCCGTCGGTCGCGTCCGCGTGGTGCCTCGTCACGGCGATCGCGCTCGGCACCTACGGCACGGCGCTCGCGCTGGCCGGCACGCAGATCAACATCTTGCCGCTGCTGATGTACCTGAAGCTGTCGGACGGGCAAACCGATTTCTCGCAGGCGGCCGTGCTGTCGATCGTGCTGACGGCGATCTGCACCTGCGTTCTTGCATTGGGGGAAGGCCTTGTACGGCAACGGCGTCATGGATGAGTGGTCGGAAGCGGCGTGCGACGCGCTGGCGCGACTCGCGCAGCGGCAGCGCGGCGCGCGGCGGCATCGCACGCCGGTGGGCGTGATCGGCCCGCGCGAGGCGACCGACGAGCAGATGCGGATCGCGGAGCGGGTCGCGCATGCGCTCGCGGCGGCCGGCATCGCGATCGTCGGCGGCGGCAAGCAGGGCGTGATGGAGGCGGCCGCGCGCGGCGCGCAGGCGGGGGGCGGGTGCGCGATCGGGCTGCTGCCCGAGGACGATGCGCGCGAAGCGAACCCGTATCTGACGGTCGCGTTGCCGACCGGGCTGGGCATTACACGCAATGCGCTGATCGCGCGCGCGTCGCTGTGCCTGGTCGCGGTGGGCGGCGGGCTCGGCACGTTATCCGAGATCGCGCTCGGGCTGCAGTGGGGCAAGCCGGTGTTCACGATTTGCGACGCGCCGCGTGTGGCGGGCGTCGAGTGCTTCGACGAAACGGATCCGCTCGTCACGCGTGTCGCGCGCTGGCTGGCCGATTCGGCGTAGGCCGAAGGCCGGCTGCGTCCGCGCGTGCGTGGCGGGCAGGGCTTGAAATGGGGCGCGCGACCCGCCATATTGGCTGCGCGTGAACGTTCAACGACGCTTCCAGAGGATTCCCGATGCGCCTTTTACTTGCCTTGCTGTTGCCGTGGTTCCAGTTCTTCACGATCGGCCGTCCGATCGCCGGGATCATCTGCCTGATCCTGCAACTCACGATCATCGGCTGGCTGCCGGCCGCGATCTGGTCGGTGTATGCGCTGAGCCAGTACAAGACCGACCGCAAGATCGAGGCGGCGCTGCGCGAGCGGGGGTAGGCGGGGCTCACCACGTCGATCGAACGGCGTAGTTTTTATTTCGGCAGAAATTTATGTAATTCACTGAAGTCGAGTGACGTATTTTGTATAAATTTCTACTTGAATGAGGGCTTCCTGCACGATCCAGCTTCACGCCGACGGTATCTGGCATGACGTCGGCGGCGTCACCCTGTTCGGCGAACCGGACGAGGGGTGGCGCGGCCGCGCCGATACGGGCTACGACGTCGAATGGATCGTTCGTCGTCAGTCCGCCCGCGACGCGCGCGCGATGTCATGCCTTTCCCGTCGACCTCGAGCCACTGTTGACGTCCCATTGGCCCGTTTTCCTGATTGATTTGCTGCCGCAAGGGTTTGGCCGTCGGGAACTGCTGCATCGACTCGATTTCCCCGAGACTGCCGAGGAGCGTTCCGACTGGCCGTTGCTGCTCGCGGGCGCCGGCAACTCGATCGGCGGTGCGCCATCTGAAGAAGACGATGCGGATGACGAGTGCCGAAATGGCGAAGCTCGCCGGCGTATCGACGAGACGATTCAGGATATCGAACAGGGTCGCAGCGACGGGACGGTCCAGACGATGAACCGCATATTCGGCATGCTGGGATTGAAGCTCGGCGTTGTGCGGCGAGCGCCGCAATAACCTGCACCGTGGCGGTGTGGGCGACGCATCCGCCGGGCCATCGACGGAGGCGTGATGCGTCGGGGTGGTGGAATGCCGGCCGGCTTACTTCACCGCAAACAGCGTCAGGTTCATGAAGATCTTGAACACGTAGCCGAGCGTGACGGCGCCGAGCACGCCGCCCGCCCACAGCACGACGAACCACATCCAGCCGCGCATGCGCGGCTTCTGCGCAGCGGGCTGCCCGGGCTGCCCGGCGGCGGAATCAGTGATGGTAGTAATGCTGGTCTTCATGGCGCACCTTGCCTCGGAATACCCAGTAACCCATCGTCGTGTAGGCGATGATGACCGGAAGGATAACCGCTGCGCCGACCAGCGTGAAGGTCTGGCTCGATCGCGGCGCGGCCGCTTCCCAGATCGTCATCGTCTGAGGAATCGCATACGGGAACATCGTGACGAGCAGCCCGACATAGCCGAGCAGCACGAGCGCCAGCGCGAGCACGAACGGGGTCATGTCGTGCCGGTCGCGCACCGCGCGACGCATCCACACCGCGCAGCCGGCGACCAGGAACGGCACCGGCAGCAGCCGCCAGAACAGCCCCGACTCGAACCAGCGCTGCGCGATGGCCGGATCCTGCAGCGGCGTCCACAGGCTGACCACCGCGATGAAGCCGAGCAGCACGACGGTCAGCGGCCACACGACGCGATGCAGGCGCCGCTGCAGGTCGCCTTCCGTCTTCGCGACGAGCCAGCAGCAGCCGAGCAGCGCATACGTGGCGATCAGGCCGAACCCCGTCAGCAGGCTGAACGGCGTGAGCCAGTCGAATGCGCCGCCGGCGTACACGCCGTCCTTCACGTCGATGCCCTGCAGGAACGCGCCGAGCGCGATCCCCTGGAACAGCGTCGCGCCGGCCGAGCCGCCGATGAACGCGAGATTCCACAGCTGCTTCGTGCGCCGCGCCTTCGCGCGGATCTCGAACGACACGCCGCGGAAGATCAGGCACACCAGCATGAAGATCAGCGGCAGGTACAGCGCCGACAGCACCGTCGAATAGACGATCGGGAACACCGCGAACAGCCCGGCGCCGCCGAGCACGAGCCACGTCTCGTTGCCGTCCCACACGGGCGCGACGGTGTTCATCATCAGGTCGCGTTCCGTTTCGTCCGGGAAGAACGGGAAGACGATGCCGATGCCGAGGTCGAAGCCGTCGAGCACGACGTACATGAAGAGCCCCAATGCGATGATCGCGGCCCAGATTACGGTGACGTCCATAGGTTTTCTCGTTTGCGAATGGGATGGGCTCAGATGGTCTCGATCAGTTCGTCGACGGCCGACATCGGACGGCGTGCGGTGTGATCGAGGCGCGTGTCGGGGGTGTCGTCGTGCTTCGCGTCGGGCAGCGCGGGGCCGGCCTTCATCAGCTTCAGCATGTAGTACACGCCGGTGCCGAACACGAGGAAATACACGATCACGAACGTCATCATCGACAGGCTGACCTGCTGCACCGACAGCGGCGACACCGCCTGCGCGGTGCGCATCACGCCATACACGACCCACGGCTGGCGGCCCGCTTCGGTCGTCACCCAGCCCGCGAGCAGCGACACGAAGCCGGTCGGGCCCATCACGAGCGCGAAGCGCTGGAACCACTTCGATTCATACAGGCTGCCGCGGCGGCGCAGCAGCCACGCGAGCGCGGCGAGACCGATCATCGCGAAGCCGAGGCCGACCATGATCCGGAAGCTCCAGAACACGATGGTCGAGTTCGGGCGGTCTTCCGGCGGGAAGTCCTTCAGCCCGCGGATCTCGCCGTCCCAGCTGTGCGTGAGGATCAGGCTGCCGAGGTGCGGCACCTTCACCGCGTAGCGGGTCGTTTCGGCCTTCATGTCCGGAATGCCGAACAGGTTGAGCGCGGTGCCGCCCTTTTCGGTATCCCACAGCCCTTCGATCGCGGCGATCTTCGCGGGCTGGTGCTTCAGCGTGTTGATGCCGTGCTGGTCGCCGATCACGGCCTGCAGCGGCGCGAGCACCAGCAGCAGCCACAGCGCCATCGAGAACATCTTCTTCACGCCCTTGTCGCGGCGGCCCTTCAGCAGGTGCCATGCGCCCGTCGCGGCCACGACCAGCGCGGCGACGATGAAGGCGGCGATCGCCATGTGGAACAGGCGGTACGGGAACGACGGGTTGAAGATGATCGCGAACCAGTCGGTCGGCACGACGCGGCCGTCGACGATCTCGAAGCCCTGCGGCGTCTGCATCCAGCTGTTCGATGCGAGGATCCAGAACGTCGAGATGATCGTGCCGACCGCGACCATCAGCGTCGCGCCGAAGTGCGCGCGCGGGCTCACGCGGTTCCAGCCGAACAGCATGATGCCGAGGAAGCCGGCTTCGAGGAAGAACGCGGTCATGACCTCGTACATCAGCAGCGGGCCGGTGACCGAGCCGGCGAAGCTCGAGAAGCCCGACCAGTTGGTGCCGAACTGATAGCTCATCACGACGCCGGAGACGACGCCCATCCCGAACGCGACCGCGAAGATCTTCGACCAGAACAGGCAGAGGGTTTTGTAGTACTGCTTGCCGGTCTTCAGCCAGCGATATTCGAGCACGGCGATGAAGCTGGCGAGGCCGATGCTCAGCGCCGGGAAGACGATGTGAAAGGAGACGGTGAACGCGAATTGCAGGCGGGCCAGATCGAGGGCCGAAAATGCGGTGTCCATACCAGATGACCGAGGCTGACGATACCCGCCGGCGGGTGCCGGCGGCCCCCGACGGAGGGGGCGTCGGGGTTGGCTGGAGTATGGGTCGCGATGTTGCGCCGCGAAATGTGCCAACTCGTCGCAGATGTCCAGCCCGCCGGCCGCGATTTCGGGATAAATCGTTGATTCGTATCAAGAACGCCGCGTGCGACGCGGGCGGCCGCGGCGTGGCGGTCTGCCGCACGTGCGGCAATATGGCGCGTCGCATCATCGGAACGATGCGGCGGATGCGGAGACGTCGGCGCGCGGCGCGGTGCCGCCCGGTATCGGGCCCGGCGGCCGGCGGCCGGACGTGGTGCGCAGCCGGGCATCGGCACGTGCCGCACGAATTGCGTACACTCTGAGTCTCGTTTCGGCAGGGCCGGGCGCATCGGTTCCGGTCCGCGTTCACTCAGGGCACGAAGAATGATCGATCTACGCAGCGATACCGTGACACGTCCGAGCCAGGCCATGCTGGCCGTGATGACTGCCGCCGAAACCGGCGACGACGTATGGGGCGACGACCCGACCGTGCTGCGCCTCCAGGCGGTCGCGGCCGAGCGGGCCGGCAAGGAAGCCGGCCTGTTCTTCCCGAGCGGCACGCAGAGCAACCTGGCCGCGCTGATGGCCCATTGCGAACGCGGCGACGAATACATCGTCGGCCAGCTCGCGCACACCTACAAGTACGAAGGCGGCGGCGCGGCCGTGCTCGGCAGCATTCAGCCGCAGCCGATCGAGAACGCGCCCGACGGCACGCTGCCGCTCGCGAAGATCGCCGCGGCGATCAAGCCGCTCGACAATCACTTCGCCCGCACGCGCCTGCTCGCGCTCGAAAACACGATCGGCGGGCTGGTGTTGCCGGAAGACTATGTGCAGGAAGCCGTCGCGCTCGCGCGCGGTCGCGGGCTCGCCACGCACCTCGACGGTGCCCGTGTGTGCAATGCGGCCGTCGCATCGGGCCGCCCGATCGCCGCGTTGTGCGCGCCGTTCGATACCGTGTCGATCTGCTTTTCGAAAGGGCTCGGCGCGCCGGTCGGTTCGGTGCTGGTCGGCAATCGCGCGCTGGTCGAGCGCGCGCAGCGCTGGCGCAAGGTGCTGGGCGGCGGGATGCGACAGTCGGGCATTCTCGCGGCGGCCTGCCTGTATGCGCTCGACCACAACGTCGAGCGGCTCGCCGACGATCACGCGAACGCCGCGCATCTCGCCGAAGGGCTCGCGCGCATCGAGCCGGTGAAGGTGTTGTCGCACGCGACCAACATGGTGTTCGCGCAATTTCCCGAAGCAGACTGCGCGCCGCTCGAGGCGTGGTTGAAGGAACGCGGGATCCTCACGCAGATGCTGTATGCGTCGCGCTTCGTCACGCACTGCGACGTGTCGCGCGCGGATATCGACACCTTCATCGACGCGGTCGGCGCGTATTTCGCGCAGCGTCGCGCGTAAGGCCACCACGGTGCCGTGCGCGACGCGCGGTGCCTCACGTCACGTCGGCAGCGGCGCGAGCAGCCGGCGCGCCGCTTCGACCACCCGTGCGGACAGCGACGCCATCGTCGGCGACTGCACGGTCCACGCATGCCAGTACAGCGTGATGTCGGTCGGATGCACGGGTGCGAGATCGACGAGCCCCTGCGCATCGAGCGGCGCGCCGCCGATCAGCGGCTCCGGCACCATCGCGTAGCCGAGCCCGTGCCGCACCGCCGCGAAATGCGCGTGCGTGCCCGGCACGTAGTGGCACGGATACGCGCCTTCGGGCAACCCGAACTTCTCCTTCAGGAACGACGACTGCAGCGTGTCGCGCCGCGAATACGCGACGACGGGCGCCGCGCGCGCGCTCGTGCGATTCAGGCCGCGCGGGAACCAGCGCCCCGCGAACGCGGCCGCCGCGAGCAGCCGGTAGCGCATCGTGCCGAGCGGCGTCGCGACGCAGCCGCGCATCGGCTTCGGCTCGGTCGTCACGCAGCCGACGGCCATCCCGCTTTCGAGCAGCGCGAACGTGTGGTCCTGGTCCTCGACGATCAGCTCGAACAGGATGCGCTCGCCCGCGAGCACCGACGTCAGCGCGGGCAGGAACCAGGTGCCGAGGCTGTCGGAGTTCAGCGCGATCGTGACCGAGATCGGCGATTCGCGCTCGGTCGCGAGCGTGCTTTGCAGGTCGGCCTGCAGCAGCGCGACGCGGCGCAGATGCTGCAGCACGCGCTGTCCCGCGACCGTCGGCCGGCACGGCCGCGTGCGCAGCACGAGCGGCGTGCCGAGGCTCGCCTCCAGCGCGCGGACCCGCTGCGTGACGGCCGATGCGGTCACGTGCAGGCGCACGGCGGCCTGCTCGAAGCTGCCGGTGTCGGCGACGGCCAGCAGCGCGGCGGCCTGCTTCGGATCGATCGTCAGAGACATGGGACGCAATTCCTGTGAACGTAAGACGAGAACAGGCGGTAGTGTAAGGGCGTAAGGCAGCGCGCGCGATGGTCCGGGCGCGGCACGAGGTCCCGCCGCATGCAACGATGCGGGTGGCGCGCGCGTTTTGCACTACGCTGTAGGAACGCGCGCGCCGCGCGCCGGCGCGGCCGGTTGCGCAACCGGCACCATGCGCACGAACCGCACCCTCCACCCAACCCGCACGCCCAGCCGACGGAGCGACTTCGCCATGATCTTCCGGCAACTTTTCGACCCGCAATCGTCGACCTACACGTATCTGCTTGCCGACCGCGCATCGCGCGAAGCGCTGCTGATCGATCCCGTGTTCGAACAGGTGCGCCGCGACGCGGCGCTGCTCGACGAGCTCGGGCTGCGGCTCGTCGCGACGATCGATACGCACGTGCACGCCGATCACGTGACGGGCGCGTGGCTGCTGAAACAGCGCACCGGCAGCGCGATCGCGATCTCGGCCGCGAGCGGCGCGCAGGGGGCCGACCGCTACCTGAACGATGGCGATCGCTGCGCATTCGGCACGCGCTACCTGACCGTGCGCGCGACGCCGGGCCACACGAGCGGCTGCATCAGCCTCGTGCTCGACGACGAATCGATGGCGTTCACCGGCGACTGCCTGCTGATCCGCGGCACCGGCCGCACCGACTTCCAGCAGGGCGACCCGCGTGCGCTGTATCGCGCGGTGCACGGCCGGCTGTTCACGCTGCCGGCCGCCTGCCTGCTGTATCCCGCGCACGACTATCGCGGGCTGACGGTGACGAGCGTCGGCGAGGAGCGGCGCTTCAACCCGCGTCTGGGCGGCGATCTCAGCGAGGACGATTTCGCGGGCTACATGCGCAATCTCGGGCTCGCGCATCCGCGCCAGATCGACGTCGCGGTGCCCGCGAACCTGCGGTGCGGCTTCGCCGAGAACGCGCCCGATGTGCCGGTGCAGGCGGACTGGGCGCCGCTCGTCTACACGTTCGCCGGGTTCTGGGAAATCGATCCGCAATGGCTCGAGGATCACCTGCCGGCCGTGCAGGTCGTCGACGTGCGCGAGCCGGACGAATTCAGCGGCCCGCTTGGCCACCTGCCCGGCGCGACGCCGATTCCGCTCGGCGAACTGGCCGCCCGCACCGGCGAGCTCGCGCGCGACCGGCCGATCGTGACCGTGTGCCGCGCGGGCGGCCGCTCCGCGCAGGCGACGGTGATCCTGTTGAAGGCCGGTTTCGACGCGGTCGCGAACCTCGGCGGCGGGATGCTGCGCTGGCGCGGCGAAGGCCGCGTCGTGATGGACGGCCGATCGTAACGGCGGCGCGATACCGCACCACGGAAAAAAATAGTCGGACCGGTGTCGAATCGGCCTGATGCCGTTCGTCGTCAAGGTATCCGATCACATGGCGCCGCATGACGCGGCGCCGAAACCCCGGGAGCCCCCGCGATGACGCCGACGCTATACGCCCATCCCTTTTCGTCCTACTGCCAGAAGGTGCTGACCGCGCTGTACGAAAACGGCACGCCGTTCGACTATCGCGTACTCGCGCACGACGATCCGAAGCCGATGCAGGAACTGGCCGAGCGATGGCCGATGAAGCGCTTCCCGGTGCTCGTCGACGCGGGCCGCACCGTGATCGAGGCGACCATCATCGTCGAGTACCTCGACCTCTACCATCCGGGCCCCGTGCGGCTCGTGCCCGATGACCGGCGCGCGGCGCTGGACGTGCGGACGATGGATCGTTTCTTCGACAACTATGTCGCGACGCCGCAGCAGAAGATCGTGTTCGACGCGTTGCGGCCGGCGCACGAGCGCGATGCGCGGGGTGTTGCCGATGCGCGCGCGATGCTCGACACGTCGTACGCGTGGCTGGATCGCACGATGGCCGATCGCGAATGGGCGGCCGGCGACCGCTTCAGCCTCGCCGACTGCGGCGCGGCGCCGTTCCTGTTCTACGCGGACTGGACGCACCGGATCGATCCGTCGTTCTCGAACGTGATCGCGTATCGCAAGCGGCTGCTGGCGCGGCCGTCGTTCGCGCGGGCGGTCGACGAAGCGCGGCCGTATCGTGCGTTCTTCCCGCTCGGCGCGCCCGATCGCGACTGACGTGCGCGGTCGCGATCGCGGCTGCGGCGGCGACGCGGGCGGCGGCATGCACATGGCGCGATGCGACTGCACAGGGCCGGCAGCGCGTGCCGGGGCGTCGTGACGACAGCAGCGGATGCATCGCGGCGCCGTCCCGTTACATCGCCGTGTGCTTGACCGACCGCGCGAGCGTCAGCAGTTCGTCGAACTGCGTGATCAACTCGAAGCACAGCAGGAAAGCGAGCGTATAGGCCGGCGCGGGGAAGCGCCGGATCGCCTCCAGCACCTGCGGCGCGAATCGCGCGCGAATCCCGTCGCGCGTCAGCAGCCACGCGATCGCGATGCCGATCGCCGCACCGGCGATCAGGTCGGTCGGATAGTGATAGCCGAGATACGCGCGCGGCACGCAGATGAACACGACCGCATACAGCAGCGCGAACACGCCGGCGCGGCGCGCGATGATGAAGATGCCCGTTGCGATCGCCATCCACAGCATCGCGTGATCGCTCGGGAACGAGCTCCATGCCTGCAGCGTGGCCGCACGCAGTTCTTCGGACGGAAAGTGCAGGTGCAGATCGGGGTTGTAGATCGGCCGCACGCGAAACGGCAGGACCTTTGCGAGCAGCCGGCCGAACGCGAGCGCGAGGAGCCCGCTCGCGACCGTCGCGACGACCAGCTCGCGTTGCCGTTCGCGTTGCGGCCCCGGCTGGAACCATAGCCAGCACAGCACGGGGATGAGCACGAAACCCTTGAACGTATAGAGGCCGGCGATCACGCGGATCGCATGGTTCATCAATGGGTCGAGCGTGATGTGGGTGAGGAAGATCTGGATCGTGGTGTCGAAATTGTTCATGTTCTGCGACCCCGGCGGACACGCAGCGCATGACATGCGGCCGACAGGATCAGGAAGCGCGCTCCGACCGGAGCGCAATGGGTGGCAAGTATGTCACCGGTAATTTCGAAGAAAATGGGAAAAAATACCGGGAATCCCCTGAGAAAACGCGTTTTTTTGACGGGGCCGGATTGGAGGGGGCCGTGCGGCGCGGCCGGCCGAATCCTCATACGGTTGCGTGCGCATCCTTCCGTCAGGGCGGAGAAATAATCGGTTGAACTGGACAATGCCGCGAGCCGGCGCGGACCTTGCATCGGATGAGCGAATGCGGTTCGTGCCTTGCACGGCACTATCGCGCCGCGCCGTGTCGCGTAGCACCGAACGAAAACAAAAAGAAAAGGCGGGCAAGCCCTGCGGCCTGCCCGCCTCGCATTCGCGCTGCCAGCGCTGCCAGCGTTACCGGCGCCACACCCGCACGGCCAGCGCCGCGAGCGACGTCGCCACCGCCAGCACGATCACCGCATTCCAGCCCAGTTGCGCGAGCAGTGCACTGCCGAGCGCGGCACCGGCTGCCATCCCGATGAACATGCCGACGAACAGCACTGCATTGAGGCGGCTGCGTGATGCCGGATCGATCCGGTAGACAATCGACTGGTGCGCGATCAGCGTGGCCTGCGTACCGAGATCGAAGCCGATCGTCGCGGCGGCGAGCAGCGCGAGCTGCGCGTGCGGCGTCATCAGCGGCGCGGCGGCCATCACGGCGAACGACACCGTCGCGATCCCGATGCCGAGTCGCGTGACGCGCTCCGGTCCGTGGTGATCGGCGAGGCGTCCGGCCACCGGGGCGGCCAGCGCGCCGGCGGCGCCTGCGAGACCGAATGCGCCGGCGGCCGCGCTGCCGAGGTGGAACGGCGCGCCGTGCAGCATCACCGCGAGCGTCGACCAGAACGCGCTGAACCCGATGGCCAGCAGCCCTTGCGCGAGCGCCGCGCGGCGCAGCGCCGGATGACGGCGCCACAATTCGCCGAGCGAGCCGATCAGCGCGCGATACGACAGCTGCGTGGTCGGTTCGAAGCGCGGCAGCCGGCGAGCGGCCACGATGCCGATCGCGGCGACGCTGGCGGCCGCGAGCGCGAACATCGCGCGCCAGCCGGCCGTTTCCGCGACGAAGCCGGCGACGACGCGCGACAGCAGGATGCCGAGCAGCAGCCCCGTCATCACCGTGCCGACGATGCGGCCGCGATGCGTGTCGTGCGCGAGCGTCGCGGCGGCCGGCACGACGTCCTGCGCCATCGTCGCGGTCAGGCCGATCGCGAAACTCGCGGCCAGCAGCAGCCCGAGCGACGGCGCGAGCGCCGCGAGCAGCAGCGCGCCGACCAGCGCGGCGGCTTTCGTCACGATCACGCGGCGCCGGTCGAAGCGATCGCCGAGCGGCGCGAGCAGCAGGATGCCGAGCGCATAGCCGAGCTGCGTGAGCGTCGGCACGAAGCCGATTGCGCGTGCCGACGCGCCGAGATCGGGGCCGAGCGCGGCGAGCATCGGCTGCGCATAGTAGAGCGGCGCGACGCCGAGGCCGGCCGCTGCCGCGAGCAGCAGCACGAGGCGGCGATCGGGCATCGAGAAAGCGGCCGCGGGGGCCGAGGCATGGGCCGCGCGGGGCGCGGCGGCGAGGCGGGTCGGAGTGGACATCGCGTACATCCTTGTTCGGGTAACGGATGGACGGCAGTGTGCCGACCGGCGGCCGGCCACGGTAGTGCCGCCCGGCGCAGATTTGTTATACGCTTCGCGAATGACCGAGAAGACCTCTGCTTTGCCCGCTGCTGGCGGGTTTCAGCGCATTCAGACGGTGCCAGTCGACGGTGCCGGCTATCGTTTCGAGCTGATGGAAACCTTCGTGCGCATAGTCGAGTCCGGCAGCCTGTCGGCTGCCGCCGTGCAGTTGCATACGACGCAGCCGACCGTCAGCCGACGGCTGCAGGCGCTCGAACGCTCGCTCGGGATACGGCTGCTGCAGCGGACGACCCATGCGATGCGGCTGACCGTCGACGGCGAGCGCTGCTTCACGCGCGCGAAGGCGTTGCTGGCGAACTGGGCGGCGTTCGAGGCCGATCTGCGCGGCGCGCAGGAGGAGCCCGACGGGCTGCTGCGGGTCGCGGTGCCGCACGCGTTCGGGCAGGAGCGCTTCGTCGCGCCGCTCGCGCAGTTCCTGCGCGACTATCCGCGGGTGTCGGTGGAATGGCTGCTGCAGGACGAGGTGCGCGACTTCGTCGGCAGCGGGATCGACTGCGCGATCCAGGTTGGCGAGCCGACCGATCCGGGTGTCGTCGCGATCCGGCTGACGAAGGTGCCGCGCTTCGTGGTGGCCGCGCCGTCCGTGCTGAACGGCGCGGACGTACCCGCCGATCCCGACGCGCTCGCCGCGTTGCCGTGGCTCGCGCTGCGCACGTACTACCGGACCGAGCTGACGCTGACGCACACCGTCACCGGCGACACGCGACGCATCGCGATCCGCCCGCGCTTCACGACCGAGAACCTGTACGCATTGCGCAGCGCATCGCTGCTCGGGGTCGGCGCGTGCGTCGGTTCGTCGTGGCTGCTGGCGGACCCTCTCGCGCGCGGCGAGCTCGTGCATCTCGCGCCGGACTGGCAGGCCGCGCCGTTGCCGGTCTACCTGACCTACCCGCACGCGCAGTTCTATCCGTCGCGGCTCGTGCGCTTCGTCGCGATGATGCGGGAGGCTGTCCCCGCGCTCGTCGAAGGGCGCGAATCGTAGGCGCCGTCAGCCACGCCGGATACCTTCGGGCAGCGCGCTGATGCGGCGCACTTCGGGCGAGTCGAGCCACGCGCGGGAGGTTGCGCAGTCGACGAACATGTCGGTCGCGTCGTCGCCCCAGAACAGGTCGCCGTCGAGTTCGAAGGTCGGCACGCCGAACACGCCATGCGCGATCGCCTGATCGGTGTTCGCGCGCAACGCGTCCTTCACCGATGGGGCTTCGACGGCCGTCACGCCTTCCGGAAAGCCCACGGCCTCGCACAGCGCGGCGAAGCCGTCCGGCGTCGCTACGTCGTGGCCGTCGCGCCAGATGTGGCGGAAGATCCGCCGGATCGCGTCGGGCGAGTTGCCCATCGCGATCGCGAGACGCAGCGGCCGGATCGGGTTGAACGGATGCGCGGGCGGCATCCGGAACGCAATGCCGAGCTTGTCCGCGCGGTATTGCGCGTGGCGATAGGTGAAGATGCGCTTCGCCGCGATCTCGGCCGGCGCCTTCTGGCCCCAGTGCGTGAGCAGCGCGCCGAGCACGATCGGCTTCGGCGTGTAGGCGGCGGCGGGCGGCAGTTGGTCGAACCGTTCCTGCTGCAGATACGCGAACGGCGAAACGAAATCGAAATACCAGGTGGCGGTACGCGCGGCGTTCATCGTGCGGGGCTCCTCGTGCGGATCCGGATGGGCGCGTGCGCAGGCCGGGCGGGGTGGCGAGCGAGGCACGCGGGGGCGGGCCAGTGTCGCACGCGGCGGCGTTTCGTGCTGCCGGGCAGCGCGAGCGGGGGAATCCTGGATGTGGCCGGGGCGGCTCCGGCGCCGCGCAACGCGAATGACCGCTAATCCTGCTCCACCAGCGCCGCGAGCCGGGCGAGCGCCATCCGCCAGCCAGTCTCGTTGTCGGCCGCCGGCACGCCGGGCGGCACCCCGTCGTGCACCGCATCGACGCGCGTGCCGCCTGCTTCGTCGGACAGCGTGATCGTGATCGTCATGGCGCCGCGCAGCATCGGATCGTCGGTTTCGAACACGTCGATTTCGACGATCTGCCGGTCGGGCACGAGCGTCACGAAGCGGCCGTGATAGGTGTCGGTGTGCGCGGTGGTCTTGCCGGTGCCGTCAGACGATTCGTCGTGACTCAGCGACACCCGCAGCGCGCCGCCTTCGCGCGCGTCATAGGCGTCGACGCGGCATGTCATGCCGTCGGGCACCTTCCATTGTTCGACGGCATGCGGGTCGAGCAGCGCGCGGTAGACGCGCCCGCGCGGCGCGTTCAGGTGCCGGCTGACCCGGGTCGAATGCGTGTGCATGTGCAGCATGTCGCCTCCCGCGGAACGCGCACGACGGTGCACGCCGGATGCCGGCGTGTCGTCGTGCTTCCATCTGGAATCCTAGGCGCCCACGTGACGGCATGCAATCGAACCGTACACTCGGCCGCATTCAGCGCAACGCGGCCGCGAATTCGTCGAGCTGCGTGATGCAGATGTTCCAGCCCTCGAAGAACCCGAGTGCCTCGTGCCGCTCGCGCGTCGCCGCGTCGGGATGCATCACGCGTGCTTCGTAGCGGCAGCCGCCGTCGTCGTCGGCCATCGTGATGACGGCCGTGAAGCCCATCCACGGTACCTGCGGCCGCCAGCCGCCCGCGAGCATCGACGTGAACGCGATCCGCGCTTGCGGCACGATCTCGAGGAAGCAGCCGGGGTTGTCGCTCGTGCCGCCGTCCGGGCCGCGCATGAACGTATGGAAGGCGCCGCCCGGGCGCAGGTCGAATGCACGCACTTCGGTGGTCCACGGTTTCGGGCACCACCATTCCTTCAGCAGTTCGGGGTCGGTCCACGCGCGCCAGAGCGCGTGGCGCGGCGCGCGCAGCGTGCGGGTGATGACGAGGTCATGGGCTTCGGCGGGGTCGACGTGGCTGGCAGACATGTGCTTGCTCCTCCTGGTGGCGGCGTTCGACGAATTCCACGAGACGATCGGAGCGCGCTTCCCACAGCGCGCGCTGCGCGGCGAGCCACTGCTCGGCTTCCGCCAGCCGGCTGCCGACCAGCTCGCAGGTGCGCGAGCGGCCGGCTTTCCGGGTCTGGACGAGGCCGCTGCGCTCGAGCACGGTGATGTGCTTCATGAACGACGGTAACGCCATGTCGAACGGCGCGGCCAGTTCGGAAACGGTCCGCCCGCCGCCGCCGAGCGCGCTGACGATCGCGCAGCGTGTCGGATCGGCCAGTGCGTGGAATACGTCGTCGATGCCGGGTTGAAAGTTAGCCATGCGGCTAAGTATAGGCGATGCAGCGGGCATTTTCATCGGGTAGGATGATGGGGCCGTAACACGCGCCGGCCGGGCCGGGCGGCGGCGAGCGCCGCGGCATCAATAGCCGCGCCGCGCGTCGCCGGTCCGATATAGTGGCGCTGGAAATCGCCCCGGAACGCCAACGGAATTGCCGCCTCGATGAAACGCTCCCATGTCGCTTTTGTCCTCACGGCGCTGCTCGTCGCGCTGCCGATCGCCGCCTGGGCGCTCGTCAAGCCGCTGCGCGTCGTCGCGCCCGCGCTGCTGCCGGGCGTGTCATGCCCGAGCGCGGACATCTGCACGGACGATGCCGCGAAGCTCGGCGACGCGCAGCAGCTCTATCGCGACGGCTACGCGCGCGCGGCGGCGGCGGTGGGCCCGTTCCACGCCGCGCCGCGCGTCGTGTTCTGCTCGACGCGCGCGTGTGCCGACCAGTTCGGGCTCGGCGAACGCGCGGCACTGACGCTCGGGAATTTCGGCGTGGTGATCGCGCCGCGCGGCTGGCAGACCTACTTTCTCGCGCACGAACTGATTCATCACCGTCAGGCTGAAGTGCTCGGCAACCTCGCGGTCGCGACCAAGCCGCGCTGGCTGATCGAGGGGATGGCGTATGCGCTCAGCGACGATCCGCGTCATCCGTTGAAGGAGCCGTTCGAGTCGTGGCGCACGCGATTCGAAGCGTGGCATGCGGCGCTGGGCCAGCGGCCGCTGTGGGACGCCGCAAGGGCGGTGGAGTAGAGGTGGAGTAGCGCGGGACGCGGTCGCCCCGGGATGCGGAGGGGGCCGCCGATGCGTTCGCGCGGCAAGGGGAGTCGCGTTGCCGGCGCGGGTGTGTCCGGACGAGGCGACGCCGTGTCGACGTCGCTCGCGGAAGCGGCCGCCCGCCGCCCGCGCATGCGCGCGGCGGGCACGGCAATCGTCAGACCGTCGTATCGATGATGCCCGGGATCTTCACATCCGGGTTCACGTCCGCGTCGTAGTCGACGCCGGCGATCTCGAAGCCGAACAGGCGCAGGAACTCGGTCTTGTAGCCGGAGAAGTCGGTCATCTCGTACAGGTTCTCGTTCGTGACCTTGTCCCACATCGCGACGACCTTGCCCTGCACTTGCGGATCGAGCTCCTTGTAGTCCGCGCGCAGGCGGCCTTCTTCGTCGATGTGCGGCGTCGCGCCGTACAGGCTGTCCTTCAGGAGCCCGTACACCTGCTCGATGCAGCCTTCGTGCGTGCCGGTTTCCTTCATCACCTTGAACAGCAGCGACAGGTAGAGCGGCATCATCGGGATCGCGGAGCTTGCCTGCGTGACCACCGCCTTCAGCACCGACACGCGCGCGTCGCCGCCGTGCGCGGCCAGCTTGTCGCGGATCGACAGCACCTTCTTGTCGAGATCCTTCTTCGCTTCGCCGATCGAGCCGTTCCAGTAGATGTCGTGCGTAATTTGCTCGCCGAGATAGGTGAATGCGGTCGTCTTCGCGCCGTCGGCCAGCACGCCGGCTTCAGCGAGCGCGTCGATCCACATCTGCCAGTCCTCGCCGCCCATCACGGCGACGGTGCCGTCGATCTCTTCCTGCGTCGCCGGCTCGAGCGACACTTCGCGAATCACTTCCTTGTCGGTGTCGAGACCGCGGAACGTGACCGCCTTGCCGACCGGCTTGAGCGTCGAGCTGATGGTTTCGCCCGTCTTCGGATGCGTGCGGCGCGGTGCCGCGAGGCTGTAGACGACCAGGTCGATCTTGCCGAGATCCTGCTTGATGGTGTCGATCGTGATCTGCTTGACCTTGTCGGAGAAGGCGTCGCCGTTGATGCTGCGCGCATAGAGGCCCTTTTCGGCGGCGAATTTCTCGAACGCGGCGCTGTTGTACCAGCCGGCGGTGCCCGGCTTCGTTTCGCTGCCGGCGCGCTCGAAGAACACGCCCAGCGTGTCCGCGCCCGAGCCGAATGCGGCCGAGATCCGGGCGGCGAGGCCGTAGCCGGTCGACGCGCCGATCACGAGCACCTTCTTCGGGCCGTTGGCGATCGGGCCGTGCGAAGTCACGTAGTCGATCTGTTCCTTGACGTTGGCTTCGCAGCCGACCGGATGAGTCGTCACGCAGATGAAGCCACGCACGCGCGGTTTGATGATCATGGAAACCTCTGTCTATCAGGAAAGGCGGGGACGGCCTGAAATCGGAAAAATCCCGCGCATTGTAATGGAAGCGGGCCGGCACGGCGGGAAAGGCGCGGCACGGCGACGGGCGCAATCGCCGAGGGTCCGACCACGCACGTGACGATTCGTGTCGGTGCCATTTATTTCTCTCTTGACAGAAATAACTGAAAAAACTAAATTTCCCGTCATGGAACTCACACCGATTGCCGAACGATTCATTCTCCACTGGGGCGAGATGGGCTCGCGCTGGGGCGTCAACCGCACCGTCTCGCAGATCCACGCGCTGCTGTACCTGGCCGGGCGGCCGGTCGCGGCCGACGAGATCGCCGAGACGCTCAACGTCGCGCGCTCCAACGTCAGCACGAGCCTGAAGGAGTTGCAGGCATGGCGGCTCGCGAAGGTCGTGCATGTGCTGGGCGATCGCCGCGACCATTTCGAGACGTCGACCGACATCTGGGAACTGTTCAAGCTGATCGTCGAAGGGCGGCGGCAGCGCGAGATCGAACCGACGCTCACGGTGCTGCGCGATTGCCTGACGAGGCCGGAGATCGCCGACGAGAGCCGCGAGACCGAACAGCGGATTCGCGACACGCTGCAGTTCGTCGAGACGCTCACGACCTGGTCCGACGAAATGCTGCGGCTCAAGCCCGACACGCTGATGAAGGCGCTCGGCATCGGCGCGAAGATCAGTCAGACGGTCAGGCGCAAGTCGTCGAAGTAAGCGGTACCGGACGTGCGGGCACGCAGCCCGCTTTTTTTGGAATCTGCATTTCTGTCGTTACAGAAATAACTGTAAATAGAGGATGAAAATGAGCACGGCATGGTTGTCGATGCGCCGGCATGCGGCACCGCGGAGCGCGACATGAACATCCTCGTCTGCGGCGCGAACGGCTTCATCGGGCGGGCGCTCGGCGCGCGGCTCGAAGCCGATGGCCATCGCGTGCTGCGCGGCGTGCGTCATGCGACCGGCCCGCACGACGTCGCGATCGATTTCGCGAAGGATATCGATGCCGATGCATGGCGCGCCCGGCTGGACGGCGTCGACGTCGTGATCAACGCGGTCGGGATCCTCGCCGGCCGGCGCGGTGCGACGCTCGATGCCGTGCACCGGGCGGCGCCGTGCGCGCTGTTCGCCGCATGCTGTCGCGCCGGTGTGCGACGCGTGATCCAGATTTCGGCGCTGCGCGTCGAGCGTGGCGATACGCCGTACTTCGCCAGCAAGTACGCGGCCGACTGCTTCCTGCAGACGTTGCCGATCGATTACCGGATCGTGCGCCCCGCGCTCGTCTACGGGGCGTCCGGCACGTCGGCACGGTTCTTCCGGATGCTTGCGAGCCTGCCCGTGCACGTGTTGCCTGCGGGCGGCCATCAGCGGTTGCGTCCCGTGCATGTCGACGATCTCGCCGAACTCGTCGCGCGGCTCGTCGATGCGCGGGCGTCCGGCAATCCGGTCATCGAAGCGGTCGGTGGCGACGAAGTCGAGTACCGCGAGATGCTGAGCGTCTATCGCACCGCGCTGGGCTTCCCGCCGGCCGCGCGCGTGGCGTTGCCCGGTCCATTGGTCGGCGCGGCCGCCGCGCTGCTCGGCACGATGCCGGGCGCGATGCTGACCCGCGACACGTGGACGATGCTGCGCGGCGGCAACACCGGCGATCCCGCGGCGCTCGCGGCGGTGCTTGGCCGGCCGCCGCGCGGGCTGCGGCGTTTCATTGAAGCGGACGCGGACGCAGCCGCACTGCGCCGCGACGCGCTTGCGATGTGGCGGCGGCCGCTGCTGCGGGGCGCACTCGCGATGGTCTGGATCTGGACGGCCATCGTCAGCGCATTCATCCATCCGCGGCACGACAGCCTCGCGATGCTCGCCCACGCACATCTGACCGGACTGCCTGCGCTGATCGCGCTCTATGCGGCCTGCGCGCTGGACTTCGCGTTCGGCGTGGCGACCCTCGTGGCGCCGTCGCGGCGTCTATGGGCCGCTCAGGCCGCGCTGATCGTCGCGTATTCGGCCGTCATCGCGGCGACGATGCCCGGCCTGCTCGCCGAGCCATTCGGCCCGGTGCTCAAGAACGTGCCGATTCTCGCGATCCTGTTGATCCTTTTTTCAGAAGAAGAACGCGCATGAACACCTATCTGGTCGTCAAGACGCTGCATATCCTGTCCTCGGTGCTGATGGTCGGCACCGGCTTCGGCACCGCGTTCTACCTGTTTTTCGCGAACCGCACGCGCTCGGTGCCGGCGATCGCCGCCGTGTCGCGCCTCGTGGTGCGCGCGGATTGGTGGTTCACGACGCCGGCCGTGCTGTTCCAGCCGGCATCGGGGTTGTGGCTCGCGCATACGGCCGGCTGGCCGTGGGACACGCCGTGGCTCGTCGCGTCGATCGTGCTGTATGCGATCGCGGGCGCGTGCTGGCTGCCGGTCGTGTGGCTGCAGATCGAACTGGCCGCGATCGCGAAGCGCGCGCATGCGGACGCCGCCGCCGCGCTGCCGGAGCGTTACTGGCGCTATGCGAAGCGCTGGGAACTGCTCGGCTATCCGGCGTTCTTCGCGATGCTGACCGTCTATTTCCTGATGGTGCTCAAGCCGATGTAAGCAGGCGCGGCGGGCCGGAATGCCGATTTTGCGTGCGGACCCTGTCGATTCTCGTGAGCTCGTGTATAAATTCGGCGTGACCCCGTTCGGGACGTGTCGCGCGTCCCGAACGCTTCGCATTCGACCTCACAAGGAGCCTGCATGCTGCACATCCTCGGCAAGATCCCGTCCATCAACGTCCGCAAGGTGCTGTGGCTGTGCACCGAACTCAACATCCCGTTCGAACAGGAAGACTGGGGTGCGGGCTTTCGCACGACCAACGACCCGACCTATCTCGCGCTGAATCCGAACGGCCTCGTGCCGGTCATCAAGGACGACGACTTCGTGTTGTGGGAGTCGAACACGATCATTCGCTATCTCGCGAACCGCTATGGCGGCGACGCGCTCTATCCGGCCGAGCCGCAGGCGCGTGCGCGAGTCGACCAGTGGATCGACTGGCAGGGCGCGGACCTGAACCGGTCGTGGGTCGGCGCGTTTCTCGGTCTCGTGCGCAAGTCGCCCGATCATCAGGATCCGGCGGCGATCGCGCAGTCGATCGCGGGATGGACGAAGCATATGAAGGTGCTGGAAGCGCAGCTCGAGGCGACCGGCGCGTTCGTGGCCGGCGACCATTTCACCCTCGCCGACATTCCGATCGGCCTGTCGGTCAACCGCTGGTTCGGCACGCCGTTCGAGCATCCGGATTTCCCGGCGGTGAGGCGCTATATCGAACGTCTGGCGACGCGCGACGGCTTCAAGCAGTACGCCGGCAGCGCGAACCCGTAACGCACCGCAGGTCACGGACGGTGCGGCGGCATGGCGGCATCACTGCTACCGCCGCCGCGCCACGTCACGACACGTCACGAGCCGGATGCCGGCACGGCCGCGAGCACGCGCGCGAGAAACGCCTCATGATTCCACGCGGATTCCGGCCGCGACAGCCCGAGCCGCACGACCACCAGCTCGCGGCTCGGCACCACGCTGACGAACTGGCCCTCATGACCGACCGCATGGAACGCGTCGGCGGGCAGCGGGCTCGCGTGCGGATCGCGATCGTTGAACGGCTCCGGCACCTTGACCCACAGTTGCGCGCCGAATTCCTCGCGCGTCGATAGCGGCGTCGCACGCGTCAGGTAGCGCACCCAGCCTTCCGGCAGCAGCCGCTGCCCGTTCCACACCCCGTCCTGCAGCAGAAGCTGCCCGAAGCGCGCCCAGTCGCGCGCGCTCGCATACATGAACGACGCGCTGCCGAGCGTGCCGGCCGCATCGGGCTCGAACACCGCGCTGCGCATCCCGAGCGGCGCAAACAGCGCGCGGCGCGGAAACGCGAGGTAGTCGTCCTCGGTGCCGCCCATCGCGACGCGCATCACGCGCGCGATGATCGCGCTCGTGCCGCTCGAGTAGTGCCACTGCGTGCCGGGTTTCGCAGCGAGCGGCTTCGCGGACGCGAAGCGCGCGGTGTCGGGCTGCGTGAACAGCATGACGGCGACGTCGGACAGCGGGTCGTCGTAGTCCTCGTTGAATTGCAGCCCGCTCGTCATCCGCAGCAGCTCATCGAGGGTGATCGCCGCGCGCGGATCGCCGCTGTCGCGCCATTCGGGCAGCAGCGCCGACGCATCCGGCGACAGCTTGTGTTGCGCGACGAGGATGCCGGCCAGCGCGGCCGTCACGGTCTTCGTCATCGACCAGCCGGGAAGCGGCGTGTCGGCCGTGAAGCCGGGCGCATAGCGTTCGGCGATCACCTGGCCGCGCCACATCACGACGACCGCACGGGTGCGGCGCGGCCGTGCCGGATCGGGTTCGTCGAACGCACGGTCGAGCGCGTTCCGCAGCTTGCGTGCGTCGATGCCGGCGGGCGGCGCGGCCTGCGCGACGGGCACCGCCTGCGCGGGTGGCGGATCGGCCTCGGGGGAGGGCGGCAGCGCGGCCGGCAGCACGCCGGGCGACGGCCCGAGCGCGAGCGTGCAGCCGAGCCCGGGCCGGAAGTCCGCTTCGCGTTGCGCGAAACCGGCGAACGTCGCGACCGCGCGATGATGCTCGGGATCGATCGACGGCCGCACCAGTTTCAGCAGCGGATGCACGCCGGCCATGATGTCGACGTCGATCACCGACGCGGCCGGACGGCCTGACACGAATACGCCGGAACACAGCGCCTTCGCGGCATAGCCTGTCGCGATCGGGGCGAGCCGCGACAGCATGTATCCGGTGTAGCCGAGCGCGGCGACGAGCGCGATGGCGGCACCGCGCAGGATCAGCGATTTGAAGGGGATCGTCATGCGCGAGCGTCCTCGGTGGCGTGCCGGCAGGCACCGATCCGGCAGTGTCGCAGGTTCGGGCGAGCGGTGGCAATCGCGGGGGTGACGACGCCGGGCAGCGTCGCTCAGGCGGCATGGTGCCCGGCGTGTGCGAATCGCATGTGTCGATCGCGCAGGTTCGAACGGGCCGGATGCGGCCCGTCCACGCAGTGCGTCATTGTGCGTTGTCGTTGTCCGAACGCAGGGTCCAGACCGTCGCGGTATTCGTGTTGTCGTCGACGGCCGCGAATTGCGGCTGGCCCTTGCTGCCTTGCCCGAACGCGAGGCCGAAGGCCGACCCCGGCACGGTATCGACCTGCATCTGGGCGATGAAGCGTCCGTTCACGGTGAATTCGACGATCTCGCTCGGTTGCAGCGGGTCGGGGTTGACCGCGTCGCCGTTCGCGGTCACGAGATGCCCGTTCGGCGCGAGCGCCAGCGCGAGCGGGCCGTGCAGGTGCGTCGCGTCGAAGTAGATCATCTGCCCGAGGCCGACGTCACGATTCGTCGATGCGGCGTTGTGGATCGCGAACACCGCGTTGTCGCCGGTGGACGCGACATACAGCACGTCGATGTTCGGGTCGTACGCGAGGCCGGTCGGGCCGACGACGAGCGCATTGGCATCGGGCCGGTGCAGGTAGCCCGACGCGATGATGCGCGAGCCCGGCAGCATCCTGACGCCGTCGCTGCCGATCGCCAGCTCGATCCGTGCGACCGTTCCGTTCAGCACGTTCGACACGAACGCGGTCACGCGCTGGCCGCGATCGATCACGGTCATGTCCCACGGCCCGTCGAGCAGCGTGCTGCTGGACAGTTGCGTGACGAGCGTGCCTTGGGGCCCGATGACGAGCAGCGAGCCGGGGGGGACGACGGTGCCGTTCGGCGCGGGGACGTTGCCGACCAGCACGAAGCCGCTGCGCAGGACCGCGAGCGCGGTCGTCAGGCCGAGATTGCTGCCCTGGAAGAAGGTCGCCGGCGTCTTGCCGGGCGACAGCTTCACGATCGTCGTGCCGGTGCCTTGCACGTTCGACATTGCGTTGAAGTTGGACACGACGACGTCGCCCGGTTTCAGCGTGCTCCAGCTCGGCACGCCGCGCGGCACGAACGCGATGCCGTACGGATTGAGGTCGCCGTTGGCGGGCACGGTCGACGCGGTGACGGACGAGACGACCGGCAGGATGATGTTACTGCCGCCGGCCCACGCGAAGGCGGACGACAACGCAACCAGCCCGGCGCCGCAGGCCGCGCGGCATAGCGTGCGCGCCAGCGTGCGGCGAACATGCGCGAGGACGGGCGGGTGAAGGGCTGCGGCGGGCGAACGACAGGACGGGAGAGGGTCCATGGCATGACTCCGGTTGATGATCGCGAGCAGTCATCCCGGCTGCCGGCCTGCGCAGCCGACGGGTGTCCGGCGCGGGTTCGCGATCCTGCAATGCGACACCGCACCGGGAGTAAACGGATCGCGCCGGCCGAATATTCCATCCGGCGAGCGATATTGCGTGCGCGCCGGCGCGGATTGTTCACCGCAAGCGCGACACGGCCTGACACGTTGAAATCCGTCCCGTCGTCGGCCGATAATCGTCCGGCATCGATCTCCCATTCAAACCGCCATCGGAAAACGCCATGTCCTACGACAACAACAACCCGTTCGCCAAAATCCTGCGCGGCGAACTGCCGTGCGTGAAGGTCGCCGAAGACGACGCAACCCTCGCGATCATGGATCTCATGCCGCAGGCCGACGGTCACGTGCTCGTCATCCCGAAGGAGCCGGCCGCGCAGATCTTCGAGCTGTCCGGCGACGCGGCCGCGGCCGGCATCCGCATGACGCAGCGCGTCGCGGCGGCCGTACGCGCGGCGCTCGGCCCGGACGGCGTGTTCATCGGCCAGTTCAACGGCGCGGCGGCGGGCCAGACGGTCCCGCACGTGCACTTCCACGTGATCCCGCGCTGGGAGGGCGTCGAGTTGCGGCTGCACGCGCGCGACATGGCCGATTCGGCCACGCTCGAATCGGTCGCGCAGCGCATCCGCGCACGTTTCGTGTAACACCGGCACGGCTCGTGGTGCGGGCGGCGCCAGCGGGCATGTGCCGTGACGCCGTTCGCCCGTGTTTCAACGGTCACGCGAGGTAACACGTGTAACCGCTCGCGAAACTCGTCCGGGCGGCGCCGGCGCTAGACTCCGCGCATTGCTTCATCGAGCGACAGGAAGGGCGGATCGCCTCTTCGTGCCAGCCGTCGCGGGCCGCGGCGGCGCGGCGTTCGCAAGGTGCCATGTGTCCTCTTCGCCGGGAATCGAGCCATGTACAAAGTCCTCATCACGTTTGCGCTGATCGCCGGCCTGTCCGGCTGTTACGTCGCGCCGCCTTACGGCTATGCACCCGCGCCGGCCTATTACGGCTATGCGCCCGCGTATTACGCCCCGCCCGTCAGTGTCGGGATCGGCGGCAACTTCCGCATCCGCTGACCGGCCGCCGCCGCGAGCGCCGCCCGCCTGTCGCACGATCGCCTCGTTCGATCGACCGCCGCCGCACCTGCAGGAACGATTCGCGCGCCGCATGACGGCGCGCGTGCGCTTCGCCCGCCCGGGTTCCTATACTTCACGGGAAAACCCATCCCGACGAGGCAGCCATGGCCGTGACGCGCAAGGTCGCAATCGTGTCGAGCGTGTCCACGCTCGTCTATCTCGGGCTCGCCGTGCTCGGCATCGGCGGGTTCGCTGCCTTCTTCTCACATCCGCAACTCACCGTCATCGCCGTCGCGACGCTCGCGCTGGCCGCCGCCGCGTTGTTGACCGAAGGCAACCTGAGCGCCGGCGAGCGCGAGAACCGCGACAACCGCTGGGTGCTCGCGGCCTTCGCGGCCAGCGGCTTCCTGCTCGCCTATCTGCCCGCGCTGACCGACCGGCTCGACGTGTGGACCTTCGGCGGCGACACGGTGCGCTGGAGCGGCGTCGTGCTGTATGTCGCGGGCGGGGTGCTGCGCATCTGGCCCGTGTTCGTGCTCGGCAAGCGCTTCAGCGGGCTCGTCGCGATCCAGCCGGGCCACACGCTGGTGACGGACGGCATCTATCGCCGGATCCGCAACCCGAGCTATCTCGGCCTGCTCGTCAATGCGGCCGGCTGGGCGCTCGCGTTCCGCTCGGGTGTCGGCCTGCTGCTCGTCGCGCTGACGATGGTGCCGCTCGTCGCCCGGATCCGCTCCGAGGAAGCGCTGCTGCGCGCGCAGTTCGGCGCCGAATACGACGCGTACTGCGCACGCACCTGGCGGCTGCTTCCGGGCGTGTATTGACCCTCGTTTGTCCCGGCGACGGCCGGAGCGATCCCGCCGGTTCGCGGCGTGCGTCCGATGTGTTGCCACGTGTGTCCGAACCGGGGTGCCGGGCGCTTTCCGAGCGGCGATTTCACGGGGACGGACCGCTGTCGGAGCCCATGCCGACGGGCTTTGACGGCGTATTCCGGCAACCTTTTCCAGTCCGCTTTCGGCACACAACTTGTTACCAGAATGTCGACGGCAAGGATGCTCGACCGGTGCTATTCTTCGCCGCAAGCTCATTGAAATGAATTGGTCCGGGATTCGGCACAATGCCGGCATCGACGTCGATCGATTCAGATCGTCGTCATGAGCGGACCTTCAATAACCAGATTGCGAACAAGGAAGAATACGGGAATGTGGAAGAAAATCGCCCCCGCTCTCGTCGTCGCCGCCCTGGCCGGCGCGACTGCACTGCCGGCAGTGGCCGGTGACTTGAACAACGCGCTCGGCGGCGCGCTCGGCGGGGTTGCCGGCGCAGCGGTCGGCGGCGCGGTCGGCGGCAGCACCGGCTCCGTGATCGGCGGCGCGATCGGTGGTGGCGCAGGCGGCGCAGTGACGTCGAACCGTCGCGAGCGCACCGGCGCGATCATCGGCGGCGCCCTCGGCGGCGGCGCAGGTACCGCAGCCGGCAACGCAATGGGCGGCCGCACGGGCGGTCTGCTGGGCGCGGCCGTTGGCGGCGGCGCCGGTGCGGCGCTCGGCGGCAACATGTCGCGCAGCTCGTACGAACGCGATCACGGCGATCGCGGCTATCGTCACCGCAAGCATCGCCATCACCGCGACTGGGACTGATCGCCGCGGGCGCGGCACGGTGCGCGGCGTGCGCACCGGCGCGCCCGATGCGTCGGCACCCGATCCGACCGCCGGCCCGGCGGCCTCAGCCGGGCCGCCATCGCCGGCCAGCCCGGCGGCCTTCCCCGGTTTCAGCCGTTCATGCCCAGCCCCGCTCGACGGGCCGGCACTTTCCCTCCCGCTTGACCTTTCCCCTCCGGAAGCGACATTTTCGCCAGTTGCATCGACATGCAACCGGACCGGTTTGGCCAACGTCATTCGACGTCGCTGAGCGACGCGTCGACCGGTCACGGCCCGAATACGTCGCGTGGCCCGCATGCGGCGGTCGGCCACTGCGTGCGTGTCGACATCGGACGGATCCTTGATCGGCATGACCGTGCGTGGCGCGAACGGTTTGACCGTCCGCGATCGACGTGGGCCGGCGCGCATCGCCACACCCTTCCTGCGGGCCGACGCACGGCCTCCCGTCATCAGGATTTCCCTGATGCGCCGACGGTTTGCGACACGCGCTCACCGGCCATCGCGGGCGCCCGCGGGTAGTGGGAAATCGAATGGATGCCATCGCAACATTTAATTGGTCGATCAGGATCGACTTCGCTATCGTCAGCTCTGCCCGCGTACGGAACCGAACCGTGCCGTCCCCCGTGCCCCGCCGCATGACCCCGAGTGTCCGCGGCCCGGCCGCCGGACCCACAAGCATGGGTCGCCCCGCCCGTTGAACCGGACGGGCCCGTCGCGAAGCCTGGCCGACCGAACGAAGGCGCCCGCGCTTTCAAGCCACCCCGGCAACGATGTCCCGCTGCCGCATGCGTGCCCCACACGCGTGCCGCGCCTGGCCGTTGCGACCGGGGCCGGACCAACCCATTGCCTGGATGCTTTATGTCTAAGACAACGTATTACGCGCCGCATGGCGGCCACCCGCCGCAGACCGATCTGCTGACCGATCGCGCGATGTTCACCGAGGCGTACGCGGTCATTCCGAAGGGAGTGATGCGCGACATCGTCACGAGCTGGCTGCCGTTCTGGACCAACACGCGCCTGTGGGTGATCGCGCGTCCGCTGTCGGGTTTCGCCGAAACCTTCTCGCAGTACATCGTCGAAGTGAACCCGGGCGGCGGCAGCGACAAGCCGGAGCAGGACAAGAACGCCGAAGCCGTGCTGTTCGTCGTCGAAGGCGAAGCGGAGCTGACGCTGCAGGGCAAGCAGCACACGCTGAAGCCGGGCGGCTATGCATTCATTCCGCCGGGCGCCGACTGGACGCTGCACAACGTCAGCGATGCCGCGGTGCGTTTCCACTGGGTTCGCAAGCACTATCAGGTCGTCGACGGCATTCCGCTGCCGGAAGCGTTCGTGACCAACGAGCAGGATGTCGAGCCGATCCCGATGCCGGGCACCAACGGCGCGTGGGTGACGACGCGCTTTGTCGACATGAGCGACATGCGTCACGACATGCACGTGAACATCGTGACGTTCGAGCCGGGCGGCGTGATTCCGTTCGCCGAAACGCACGTGATGGAGCACGGGCTGTACGTGCTCGAAGGCAAGGCCGTCTATCGCCTGAACCAGGACTGGGTCGAGGTGGAAGCGGGCGACTTCATGTGGCTGCGCGCGTTCTGCCCGCAGGCATGCTACTCGGGTGGCCCCGGCCGCTTCCGTTACCTGCTGTACAAGGATGTAAACCGTCACATGAACCTGACGCTGAATCCGGCGCGCTAAGCGTCGCGCAGGTCGGACACGAAAACCCGCTGGTGCATGCCGGCGGGTTTTTTTATGCGCAATGCGGTGCGCTACGACCGGCGTGGCGGCGTGCGTCGCGCGCTACTCGCCGAGCGCGGTGGCGGCCAGCCTCGCGACCTGCAGCCGCGTATCGGGCGGCAGGTCGTCTTCCATCAGCCAGACTGCCGACAAGCCGGCCCACGCGAGTATCCACTGCAGCAGCCGGCGCCGGTCGAGCTGCGCCGCGTCGGCGACGAGCATCACGCGACGCGCGAAGCGCCCGGGATCGACCGCGATGTCGGGCGCGGGATTGCAGAACAGGTTCGCGTAGTCGAATGCGCGGTTGCCGCGCAAGCCCTTCGGGTCGATCGCAAGCCAGCCGCGATCGCCGAAGTGCAGCAGGTTGCCGTGATGGATGTCGCCGTGCAGCACGACTTCGTCGGCGACCGGCATCGCCAGCAGCCGGTGCGCCGTCGCGGCCGACCGGCGCAATACGTCGTCGTCGGTATCGTGCGACAGCAGCGCGTAGAACCAGTCGTGCAGCGGCACGACCGCGGGCGGTGCCGCTGCGCGATGCGCATGCAGCCGCGCGACCGCGCCACACGCGATCCGGATCGCATCGTCGTCGTGACCGGCCGCGGACAAGCCGGCGAGCGTCGGCGCCGGCTGCGCGCGCTCGAGCAGCACCGCGTCGCTGTCGTGCAGCCACACGCGTGCGGCGCCATCGCCGTTCCACCACGTCATCAGCGCATTGCCGCGACGCGCTTCGTCGCAGGTCGCGACCTTCAGCATCGCGGCCCGCGCATGCCAGACGACGGGCAGCACGCCGCCGCTCGCGGTCAGGATCGGGCCGCCGTCGGGAATGAGTTCCCACAGGCGCAGGTAGGTATCGAACATGCAGACGATGGTACAGGCGAAGCGCCGCATGCACGGCGCGGTTCGCTGGACGCTGCCGCTCGCGCGGCTCCCGCCTTTCCTAAATAAAATTTAGCCGGCCCAACTTGGACTAAAGAATGTTCCGGTTTCCGGGCATCCCTTCGACAATGCGCGCCTTTCCGTGACCGACGGACGCCTGTTGCGCGTCCGCGCTCGCCGCATCGAAGAAGGAGCCCGCATGACCGACCACACCGCCAACCCTCCGCCGCCACCGGCCCCGCCTCCCGCCTCGCCGCGCCGCCGCGCATGGCGCATGCTCGCGGGCGCGCTGCTTGGCCTGACGCTCGCGTGCGCGGGCATCGGTGCGTGGACGGTCCAGCATATCTGGACGCAGTTGCCGTCCGTCGAACATCTGGCCGTCTACCGTCCCGCGCTGCCGCTGCGGGTTTTCTCGCGCGACGGCGACCTGCTGGCCGAGTACGGCGTCGAGCGCCGCGAGTTCGTGCCGCTCGAACGCATTCCGCCGTTGATGCGGCACGCGCTGCTCGCGGCCGAGGACGCGAAATTCTATCGGCACGGCGCGATCGACGTCGGCGGCCTCGCGCGTGCGACCTTCGCGAACGCCGTGACCGGGCAGCCGGGGCAGGGCGGCAGCACGATCACGATGCAGGTCGCGCGCAACTTCTACCTGACGCGCGACAAGGTGCTGAGCCGCAAGCTTGCGGAGATCCTGATGGCCATCAAGCTCGAACGCGAATACAGCAAGGACAAGCTGCTCGAGCTGTACATGAACCAGATCTATCTCGGCGAGCGTGCGTACGGCTTCGCGGCCGCCGCGAACGTGTATTTCGGCAAGCCGCTCGACGCGCTGAGCGCGGGCGAGGCGGCCGTGCTCGCCGGGCTGCCGAAGGCGCCGTCCGCGTTCAACCCGGTCGTGAACCCGGCGCGCGCGACCGCGCGGCGCAACTACGTGCTCGGCCGCATGCATGCGCTCGGCGCGCTCGACGATGCGACCTATCGCGCGTCGGTCGACGCGCCGCTCGCGCTCGCGACCACGCCGCCGCCGGGCATCGTCGCCGCGCCGTACGTCGCGGAGCGCGCGCGCCGGATGATGGTCGAGCGCTTTCACGTCGACGCGTATACGCTCGGCCTCGACGTGACCACCACGATCTCGATGCGCGACCAGCGCGCGGCCGAAGCCGCACTCGAGCGCACGCTGCGCCGCCAGCCGGGCAAGCGCGATGCGCGCAACGGGCTCGAAGGCGCGCTCGTGTCGCTGGATGCGGAGACGGGCGACATGCTCGCGCTCGTCGGCGGCGCGGATTTCAACCGCAACGCGTTCGATCACGCATTGCAGGCGTATCGGCAGCCGGGTTCGAGCTTCAAGCCGTTCGTCTATTCGGCGGCGCTGGAGAGGGGGTATTTCCCCGGTGTGCTGGTCGACGATACGCAGCGCACGCTCACCCATGCGGAGACCGGCGCGCGGCCGTGGCGGCCGCGCAATTTCGGCAACCGCTACGAAGGCTTCATCCCGGTGCGGCGCGGCCTCGTGCGCTCGAAGAACCTCGTCGCGGTCAGCCTGATGCAGGCGGCCGACGCGCGCTACGTGCAGCAGCACGCGATGGGCTTCGGTTTCGACGCGCAGCGCAATCCGGCGTCGCTGCCGCTCGCGCTCGGCGCGGGCGCCGTGACGCCGCTCGAACTCGCGAGCGCATATGGCGTGTTCGCGAACGGCGGGATGCGGATGGTACCGCGGCTGATCCTGTCGGTGAAGCAGCGTCATGGCGGCGCGCTGTACGACGCGACGGTGCCGGACGGCACACGTGTCGTGTCGGCACGCAATGCGTTCGTGATGGACAGCATGCTGCGCGACGTCGTGCGTGCCGGCACCGCGCGCGGCGCGCTCGCGCTGCGCCGTGACGACGCGGCCGGCAAGACGGGGACGTCGAACGGTTCGAAGGACGTGTGGTTCGCCGGCTATTCGTCGGGGATCGTCGCGGTCGCATGGCTCGGCTACGACACGCCGCGCCCGATGGGACGCGCGACCGGCGCGACGCTCGCGCTGCCGGTCTGGCTCGACTACATGAAGACGGCCGTCGACGGACGCACGCCGGTCGATGCGACGCCGCCGCAGGATGTCGCATTGGTCGACGGCGATTTCGTGTACGCCGAATACGTGCACGGCGCGTGCACGGCCGACGTGCCGCCGTTCATCCGCAGCCGCTTCGCGTGCGGCGGCAAGCCCGCATCCGACGCGCCGGACGCGCGCGGCAAGCCCGACGGGCCGATGCCCGCCGCCGTCGATGCGGCCGAGCGCGAGCGGGTGCTCGACCTGTTCCGTACTGAAGACTGAGGCGCGCGATGCATACGCTGTATCTGATTGCGATCGTCGCGGAAGCGATGTCGGGGGCGCTGATGGGCATGCGGCGCGGCATGGACCGTTTCGGGCTCGCGCTCGTCGGCGCGGTGACCGCACTCGGCGGCGGCACCGTGCGCGACGTGCTGCTCGGCCACTACCCGCTCGGCTGGATCGCGCATCCCGAGTACCTGGTGATCACGCTTGCCGCGGCGACCGTTGCATCGTGGGCCGCACGGCACGTCGCGCGGATGAAGACGCTGTTCGTGACGGTCGACGCGATCGGCCTCGCCGCGTTCGCGATCATCGGGTGCGACATCGGGGCGTCGACGGGCACCGCGCCGATCATCGTCGTGCTGGCCGGTGCGATCACCGGCGTGTGCGGCGGGATGCTGCGCGACCTGCTGTGCAACGAGATGCCGCTGATCCTGCGCGAGGAGCTGTACGCGAGCGTCGCGTTCTTCACGGGCACGCTGTATGTCGGGATGCAGCATCTCGGCATCGACGCGGCTGTCGCGACGGTGGCCGCGCTGGCGGCGGGCTTCACGATGCGGATGCTGGCCGTGCGGCTCGGATGGAAGATGCGGACGTTCGGTGTCGCGGACGTCGAGCACTGAGCAAGGCTGCCGCGCGGATACGGCGCCACACCAGCGTAAATGAAAATGATTATCAATAAAACAATGGGGCGCGGCGTGCACGGGTGCGCGCCGCCGGCGCGGATCGGGCGAGCCGCGCGCGGGGCAATTCGGGAGAGGCGAGGTTGGTCGCGGCCCGCAATGGGCGCGAACCCGCGCTAGGCCAGCGACTCGATGCGAATCAGCAGGTTGCGCGCATGCACGATGAACGCATCGTGGGTCGCGCGATCGCCGTGACCCTCGAAGCCAGCCTGTTCGGCGAACGCAAGCTGTTCGGCGTAGAGGCCGACGAGCGCGCTGCGTGCATCGGGCGGCAGCGCGCGGATCATCGAGACGAGCAGCAGTTCCTGCGCGCGCAGCATGCCGGACAGCGATTGGGCGTTCATGCCGACCTCCTCGAACGATGCGGCGGCGTGCCGCTCGTTTAATAGTAGGTGGTCGGCGCGTGCAGCGGAAATCAGCCGGCGGCTGTCGCCGCCCGGGCATTGCGCACGACCTGCGCGACGCGTTCGACGAACTCGGCGTCGGCGCTCGACAGCGCTTCGCGCTTGCCGTCGGGCATCTCGACCATCAGCCGGTACGTGATGTCCTGCGTGGCCCACGCGAGATAGCCGACGACGACGAGCATCACGCCGACGACGAGCGCCGCGCTCGATGCGCCGATGCCGCCGGCGATGGCGACGGCCACGCCGATCAGCGAGATCAGCGACGGCACGAGGCGATTCTTCGGGATCTTGACGACGTCGACGTTGCGGATGTCGCGCAGCGGGAAGACCTGGCCGGCGGCCGACAGGCCGTTGCGCGTGATCATCACGCCACGTTCGTTGAATGCGTTTTCCATCGTGTATTGCGTGGACGAAAACGCGCAGCGTAGCAGACTTCGTTGCCGCGTCAAACGAGACTCAGTGCCGCACGATGCGTGCGGGCCGGTCGCGCGGCGCGCAACGACGGGCGAGGCGGGGGAAGCGGAGGAGTCAGAACTGCAGCCGGCCGTCGCCGTACAGGCGGCCCGGCACGTGCGATGCGACGACCTCGGCGATCTCCTCGTCGGTCGATTCGGCCGGCACGATCTGGCGCCGCGCGGGGGCGTCGAGATGCATCGTCCATTCGACGAGGCGGTACGGGCGGCCCCACGGGCGCTGCATGGCCACCGACACGCGGCAACTCTGGACGGGAAGCGAATGCTGGCGCGTCAGAATCGCGTGCAGTTGGCTGAAAACGGTATCTTCGATCATCTTGGCCTCCGATCCTGTCTTGTGGCAGTTGATGGCGGTGCCGTAGTGGGTCTCAAAAAAAAGAAGCCGCCGATGCTCAGGCGGCCAACAGGGGGGGTGAGAGCATCCTCTCAGCCCAGAATTAAGCGAAACTTAAAAGCCTATAAAAAAGCGCCCCGCGTGGAGCGGGGCGCTTCTTGCCGTCGTGATCCGCGCGTTTTCGCGGATCGTTAAGCGGATGCTTTAGAACTTGTGACGGATACCGACGCGAGCCGCGATCTGGTTCTGTGCACCGTTGCCCGACGTGCTGAAGTAGCTCGTGCTCGAGCCGATCTGCGCTTGCACGTTGTTGCCCGATGCGTTCTGACCGACGACCAGGGCATACACGTCCGTACGCTTGCTGAGCGCGTAGTCCAGCGCCAGGTTGCCCTGGTTCCAGTGCGCCGAGCCGCCGCTTTGCGTCGCGTTCGTGTACGTGTAGCCGACTGCTGCCGACAGGGCCGGCGTGATCGCATACTTCAGGCCTGCTTCGTATGCGTTGTAGAACGTGCCCGATGCGCCCGCCGCGACCGGGGTGAACTGCGTGCGCGTCCAGAGCAGCCATGCCGTTGCCGGGCCGAAGATGTAGCGGCCACCGACGCCATACGTGCGCAGGTCGCGGATGTTACCCGTGCTGATGTTCGCGATCGTCGTCGAGAATGCCGGCGTCGACTGGCTCGGGAAGCGGATGTCCGTGTAGGCCGCGCCGAGTGCGAACGGGCCGTTCGCGTAGTTCACGCCGAAGCTGTATGCACGCGACGAGCCGCCCGTGTTCGTGGCGCCCGTGCCCGCTGCGCCGGCGAAGTCGGTCGAGTTCGAGAAGCCGTACAACGCGCCGAACGTGAAGCCGGCGTAGTTCGCGCTCTGGAACTTCACCGCGTTGTTGATGCGGCTCGACGTGAGCTGGTCGACGTCGTTCACGTGGTAAGCGTAGTTACCCGCGACCGTGTTGCCGCCCGTCGAGTAGTTCGAGCCGAGGATGTCGGTCGAGAACGAGTACTGGCGGCCGAGCGTGAGCGTGCCGTATTGCGCCTGGCTCAGGCCGACATACGCTTGACGGCCGAAGAGCGCGCCGCCCTGGCCGAGCGTGCCGTTGCCGCTGTTGAAGCCGTTTTCGAGCACGAAGATCGCCTTCAGGCCGCCACCGAGGTCTTCGGTGCCGCGCAGGCCCCAACGGCTGCCCTGGGCCACGCCGTCGTCATACTTGAACAGCTTGCCGCTGCCGCCGTTCGCGGTCTTGCTGTGGTTCACATAGCTGATACCGGCGTCGATCACGCCGTACAGGGTCACGCTGCTTTGTGCGTGTGCCGTGCCGGCCGTTGCTGCGAGGATGGCGATGGTCAACAGTTTCTTGTTCAAAGGATTCTCCGAGCGAATAAATGGCGTGTCCAGTTGCGGTTCCGGCGCTCTCTGTGGGCGCTTTCACGGACCGGTCGCAACTTTATCGGCGGGCCACGTAAGGAATGTGACAGTCTTGTCATATGACGAATCTGTGGTGCCGATGCGACATTGGATTTTGCCCGGTTGTATAGCAGGGAGTTATACCGATTCCGCCTGAGATTCTGTCGGGCCTGGGAATATGCACATGACATAAGCTTGGTTGGTGCCGTTCCGGCCCCGTGCCACGATGCGCGCTTCAACAACGACACGGGACAAGAGGACACCATGCGACGTTCGATCCTGACCGGCCTCGGCGCGCTTGCCGCGGCACTGGCCTTTGCCGCGCCCGGCGCGCACGCCGATTCGCAGACGCTGAAGATCGGCACGATGAGCGGCCCCGACGCGCAGATCTGGACCGAGGTGACGAAAGTCGCCGCACGCGAAGGGCTCGCGATCAAGGTCATCGAATTCAACGACTACGTGCAGCCGAACGCGGCGCTCGATGCGGGCGATCTCGATGCGAACGGCTTCCAGCACCAGCCGTTTCTCGACAGCCAGATCAAGCAGCGCGGCTACAAGATCGTCAACGTCGGGCTGACCTACACGGCGCCGATGGGCTTCTATGCGAAGAAGCTGAAGTCGCTGAAGGACCTGCCGGTCGGCGCGAAGGTCGGGATCCAGAACGATCCGTCGAACGGCAACCGCGCGCTGCTGCTGCTGCAGAAGTACGGGGTGATCAAGCTGAAGGCGGGCGCCGGCACCAACGGTGTGAACGCGACGCCGCTCGACGTCGCCGAGAACCCGAAGAAGATCAGGATCGTCGAGCTCGACGCCGCGCAACTGCCGCGCGCGTTGCCGGACCTCGACGCCGCGTCGATCAACACCGACTACGCGGTGAAGGCCGGCCTCACGCCGGTGAAGGATGCGATCGCGATCGAGGACTTGCGCGGGCCGTACGCGAACCTGATCGCGGTGCGCGCGCAGGACAAGGACAAGCCGTGGGTGAAGAAGCTCGTCGCGGCCTACGAGTCGGACGACGTGCGCAAGTTCATCGACCAGAAATTCGGCGGCGCGATCGTGCCGGCGTTCTGAACGCCGGCAGCGCGCCGCACCGCGGCCCGGCCGCGTTGCCGGGCATGGCGCCCGGCCCGAAAGCAAATCGCCCGCGCAAGCGGGCGATTTCGTTGGTGCGCGCGCGATGCGGCGCACGGGCCGGCGGCCGGGGCCGCCTGGCCCGTTCCGGGCGCTCAGGCCGACAGCAGCGACCCGGTGCGGATCGGGTTCGCGCCGGCAATGCGCGCGACTTCCATCCCCGCGGTCGCGAAGCGCACGATCTGGCGCGCGTACAGCACGCCCGACACGCTGCTCTTCAGCGTGATCGTGCGATCGGTCAGCGGATCGACGATGTCGGCCACGGCCTGGCCGGCCTCGATCCACGCGCCGACCGGCGTGCGGAACACGATCATGCCCGACACCGGCGCGACGAGCGGATCGGTGCCCGCGAGCGGCGTGGCCGGATGCGCGAGCGGCGGCAGCGGCGCCGGCGTGCCGTCGATGACACCGCGCTCGGTCAGGTATTCGACGAGCGCCTGCGAATCCTTTTCCGCGAGTTCGTACGACACCTCGCGCTCGCTGCGCAGCTCGACCGTGACCGAAATCGCGCCGTTCGGGATCGGGAAGCGATCGCCGAACCGGCTGCGCAGATCCGACCAGCAGAAGCTGTGAATCTCGTCGAACGGATTGCCGACCGAATTCAGCGCGAGCAGCGATGCTTGCGCATCCAGATAGCGCGACAGCGGCTCGACGTCCGCCCACAGGTCGGGATTCGTGTAGAGGTGCATCACCGCATCGCTGTCGCAATGCAGGTCGAGCACGATGTCGGCGTCGAACGACAGCTTCTGCAGCGCGAGACGCTGCGATTCCAGCTCGGTGCGCGGCTTCTGCTCGTCGAGCGCGTCGCGCATCGCGGCGCGTACCGCGGCGAGGTTGCGCTGCGCGTCGTGCGTCAGGTGGCCTTCGATGCGCGGCAGCACGAGCGCCGCGAGATCATGGAAATTGCGGTTGAAGTTTTGCATCGAGCCGAGCTCGAAGCGGCCGAGGTGATCGCCGAACACGTGTTGCGACAGGCCGATCGGGTTCGGCACCGGCACGATCACGACTTCGCCGCGCAGCTTGCCGGCAGTCTCGAGCGCCGCGATCTTGCGGCGCAGCAGCGTGGCGACCAGCATGCCGGGCAGTTCGTCCGCGTGCAGCGACGACTGGATGTAGACCTTCTTGCCGCCGCGCGGGCCGTAGTGGAAGCTCGTGATCTGGCGTTCGGTGCCGACGGCGGGGGAAATCAGCGGATGGGTCTGCGTTTGCATGATGAGGGGAGGCGGCGCAGCCGCGAGTGATCCGGTATGCGTGGAAGATCGATTGTACGTTGCCTGCCGCGAACCGATCAAACCGCTCCCCCGGCCCGCCATTTTCCTTTGCGAATCATCGGGTTGACACGTAAAAAATAACGTTGCCGCCGTTCTTCGCACATGCGGGTCGCACGGATTTTCGCCGCGCGCGGACAAAAAAAACGGGCTCCTTGGGGAGCCCGTCTGCGCGGATGCGAAGTGCGCGTGGTGCGCGATTACTTGCCGTACACGTCGAAATCGAAGTACTTCTTCGCGATCTTCTGGTACGTGCCGTCCTTGCGCATGGCGGTGATCGCGCCGTCGATCTTCGCCTTCAGGTCGGTGTCTTCCTTGCGCAGGCCGATGCCGGCGCCGTTGCCGAGCGTCTTCGGATCGTCGATGTCCTTGCCGGCGAAATCGAAGCCCGCGCCGCGCGGCGTCTTCAGGAAGCCGATTTCAGCCTGCACCGCGTCCTGCAGCGCGCCGTCCAGACGGCCCGAGATCAGGTCGGCGTAGACCTGGTCCTGGTTCTGGTAAGGCACGACGTTCACGCCCTTCGAGGCCCAGTACGTCTTCGCATAGGTTTCCTGGATCGTGCCCTGCTCGACGCCGACCGACTTGCCCTTCAGCGATTCGGCCGTCGGCATCAGGCCCGAGCCCTTCTTCGTGACGAGGCGCGTCGGCGTGTTGAACAGCTTGTCCGAGAACGCGATCTGTTCCTGGCGCGCCGGCGTCATCGACATCGACGACAGGACGCCGTCGAACTTGCGTGCCTTCAGTGCCGGGATCATCCCGTCGAAGTCGTTTTCGATCCACACGCACTTCGCGTTGATGCGGTGGCAGATCTCGTTGCCGAGATCGACGTCGAAGCCGACCACCTTGCCGCTTGCGTCTTTCGATTCGAAAGGCGGGTAGCTTGCGTCGACGCCGAAGCGCACGGTCGACCAGTCCTTCGCGTAGGCGGTGCCTGCCGATACGGCGAGCACGGCAACGGTCACAGCCGCAAGAATCTTTTTCACTCGGTCACTCCTCGTTTTGTTCGATGGGTGCGCGGTTGTGCCGCGCCGTAAGCCTCTGGCCCGGCGCGGCTTCGCGTCGGACTGTCCGTTTCGCTTGCCCGATGCGGGCACGCGACGTGCGCAAGATTATCAAGACAAAATACCGGCAGGGCGCCTAGGACAAGCCCCGATACCGGCCCGACGGCCGCGCATGCGCCGCGCGACCGTTTCAGACCAAGGAACGATTCAACCGAGCGTTTCGTTGACCGCGCGCTGCAGGCACGTGACGAATTGCGATACGGCGGGCGTCGGCAACAGGTCGCGGCGCGCGATGATCGACAGGTCGAAGCGCGGCATGTTTTCGTCGAGCTCGGCCGTGCGGATGCCGAGCGGCGCCACCATCGCGGCCAGCGGGCGCGTGAAGCAGCCGATCACGTCCGAGCGCGCGACGAGCCCGAGCGTCACCGCGAACGACATCGGCGAGCGCAGCAGGCGCTTGGGCAGCGGCAGCCCGCGCGCCTCGAACATCCCGACCATCACGCTGTGCGGGAACTGCTCGGCGCCGACCGTGACGATCCACTCGGCGTCGAGCAATTCCTCTAATCGCCGTGCATGCGCGAGCGGATGGCCTTCGCGCATCACGACCGTGAATTCGGTCGACAGCAGCGGCACCTGCGTGAAATCGCGGTCGAGCGCGGGCACATGGTGCATCGCAGCGATGTCGAGCGTGCCGTTGCGCAGCTGCGCGAGCGCGTCGGGCACCGTCACTTCCTCGAGATGCAGGCTCACGTTCGGCATCGACTGGCGGAATGCCGTGACCGCGTGCGGCAGCGCGGTCAGCGCGATCGACGGCATCGTGCCGACCGCGACACGCCCGGACATTTCCCCCTTCACCTGTTCGACGGCCTCGACGGTGCGGCGCATGTCGCCGAGCAGCTGCTCGGCGCGCGGCAGCAGCGCATGGCCGCAGGCGGTGAGTTCGACGCCACGTACGCTGCGCACGAGCAGTTCGGCGTTCAGCGCCGTTTCGAGTTCGCGGATCGTGTGCGTGATCGCGGGCTGCGTGACGCCGAGTTCGCGCGCGGCGGCGCGCAGGCTCTTGTGATGCGCGGCGGAGACGAACGCGTGGAGCTGCGCGATGTTCAGGTGGTTGCGGATGCGGGTCATCGGTCGGGTCGAGTCTGGCGACGGGCCGGGGCGCCGGCGCGAAGACCGATAGGGTAGCGCGCCGCGACGGCGGGCGCCGGGCGGAACAAAAATCACGGGGCGGTGAACGGCATGGCTCGTCGCGTGCGCGGGCAGACTGATCAGGATGACGAATGACGGCGCTTGCGTGTGCGTGACGCACCGCAGGCCGCATCGCGTTCCGGCCCGGCGCGAACCTGCGCTCGACAGCCGTGCCGCACCGGAAAAAAAAGCCTGGAAACATGCGTTTCCAGGCCGGGAGACCATCAACGACGATGGTGGAGGAGACGTTGTCGTCCCGCTGCGCGCCGCCCTTTTCGCAAGCGACGTCGCGCATGATCCGCGGTCAGATGGCCCAGCCGCCGAGATAGAACGTGACGAGCACGGCCGCGATGAGCACGGTGCCGACGTTGAGCTTGCGAAATTCGCCGCTGGCGATGCGGCCGATCACGAGCGTCGAGAAGCCGAGCATGATGCCGGTCACGATGTTCGCGGTCAGCACGATGAACACCGCGCACACGAGGCCCGACATCGCATCGACCGTGTCGTCCATGTGCAGCTTGCTCACGCTGCCGAGCATCAGCAGGCCGACGTACATCAGTGCGGGCGCCGTTGCGTACGACGGCACGAGGCCCGCGAGCGGCGAGAAGAACATCACGACCAGGAACAGCAGGCCGACCACCGCGGCCGCGAGGCCGGTCTTCGCGCCGGCGGCCACGCCCACGCTCGACTCGATGTACGCCGCCGCCGGCGCGCCGCCGAGGAAGCCGGAGAAAATGGAGCTGATCGAATCGGCGGTCAGCGCGCGGCCGCCGTTGATGATGCGACCGTTCTCGTCGAGCTGGCCCGCCTGGCCCGCGACCGCTCGGATCGTGCCGGTCGCATCGAACACGGCGGTCATCACGAGCGCGAGCACGCTCGGCAGCACGGCCATCGACAGCGCGCCCTTGATGTCCATCGCGCCGATCAGCGATGCGTGGCCCGGTGCGCTCAGCGACGGCAGCGCGAAGATGCCGCGGTACTTCACCGCGGGATCGAACGCGAGGCCGATCAGCGAGATCGCGACCACGACGAGCAGGATGCCGCCCGGCACGCGCCGCTTCTCGAGCCCGAAGATCGCCGCGAGGCCGACGACCGACATGATGACCGGGAACGCGGTGATCTGGCCGAGCGAGACCGGCAGGCCGGCGCCCGGGTTCTTGATCACGAGCCCGACGTCGTTCGACGCGATCAGCAGCAGGAACAGGCCGATGCCGATCCCGGTGCCGTGCGCGACGCCCGCGGGCAGGTTGCGCAGGATCCACGAACGCACGCCGGTGACCGAGATGCCCGTGAACACGAGGCCCATCAGGAACACGGCGCCGAGCGCGACGGTCGGATGCAGGCCCTTGCCGAGCACGAGGCCGAACGCGGTGAACGCGGTCAGCGAAATCGCGCAGCCGATCGCGATCGGCAGCTTCGCCCACAGGCCCATCAGCAGCGAACCGAACGCGGTGGTGAGGCAGACCGCGACGAAGACCGCGCTCGTGTCGAAGCCGGCCTTGCCGAACATGCCGGGAACGACGAACACGGAATAGACCATCGCGAGGAAGGTGGTCACGCCCGCGACGATTTCGCGACGCTGCGTGCTGCCGCGCGACGAAATGCCGAAGTACCGGTCGATGACTCCCTTGGTGCCGAAGTCCGTTTCTTCCGCGCCGACGCCGACCGTCGGCTGCACCGGGGTATCACTCATGAGCTTGCTCCTTTATCAGCATGCTGAAACGGGCCGTGGCGGACCGTCGTCAGGGTGTCTCGAATCTGGTTGGAATGATCGGCAACGTCGTGGGGACGCATGACGCGTGATTCGTGTCGTCGTACGCGCGTCGAAGGGCGCGAGTGTGTCGCGTCATGCGACGCGTGGTGTGGTCGCCCCGTCACGTGTGCTTTGCCGTAGCGAAGGTTAGGCGAACGGCCCATCACGTCCCATTGGGGGAAGAGCATGCAGCGCATGTCGCAGCGCTTATATCGGCGTGCAACGGGGCTTCGTCGTCGCGGAACGCGTGTATACGCCTAGTTCGAATCCGTTAAGGCGATTATTTGAATGCGGGGTCGGCGGGGAGGGCGGCGGCGGCGGACGCATCGAATCTTACCAATTGCTTTCGGTGAGGCTGCGCACGCGCGTGAGAACGGCCGCGTATGAGGCAATGTGCCGCCGTTGGCAACCTGCAGGCGGATGATACCGGGGTCGCGCGCGTGCCGCGCTCGCGTGCGTCCTGGCCCGCCTTGCATCGAGCGCACGGTTGCCGCGCGTATCCGGCTCAGGCTGCGGCCTGAGCGAGCGTCGGGTAGTCCGTCAGGCCCGTTGCGCCGCCGCCGAACAGCGTGTTGCGATCGTGCGGCGTGAGCGGGGCGCCGGTGCGCAGGCGCTCGGGCAGGTCGGGGTTCGCGACGAACGGGCGGCCGAATGCGACGAGGTCGGCCCAGCCGGCGGCGATCGCTTCGCGAGCACGCTCGGCGGTGTACGCGCCCGCGTAGATCAGCACGCCGGGGAACGCCGCGCGCAGTTGCCGCTTGAATGCGGCCGGCATCAGCGGCGCGTCGTCCCAGTCGGCTTCCGCGATGTGCAGGTAGCCGACGCCCAGTTCGCCGAGCAGTTTCGCGGCGGCGAGGTAGGTCGTTTCCGGATCGTCGTCGACGCAGCCGTTCAGCGTGGTCAGCGGCGCGAGGCGGATGCCGACGCGCGATGCGTTGCCGGTGCCTTCGATCAGCGCCTGCGTGACTTCGCGCAGGAAGCGCAGCCGGTTTGCCAGCGAGCCGCCGTAGGCATCGGTGCGCGTGTTCGCGTTCGAGTCGATGAACTGGTTCACGAGATAGCCGTTCGCGCCGTGCAGCTCGACGCCGTCGAAGCCGGCTTCGATCGCGTGGCGGGCGGCGGCGCGGTACTGATCGACGATCCCGCGGATTTCCTCGACCGACAGCGCGCGCGGTTCGGAGGCCTGCACGAAGCCCGGCGTGCTGCCGTCTTCGCCGGCGATGAACACGTTCACGCCCTTCGCCTGGAGCGGCGACGACGACACGGGTTGCTCGCCGCCGAGCAGGCTCGTGTGGCTCAGCCGGCCGACGTGCCAGAGCTGCGCGAAGATGCGGCCGTGCGCGGCGTGGACGGCGTCCGTCACCTTGCGCCAGCCGGCGACCTGCGACAGCGTATGGATGCCGGGCGTCCATGCGTAGCCCTTGCCGAGCGGCGCGATGTAGGTGCCTTCGCTGACGATCAGGCCCGCACTCGCGCGCTGCGCGTAATACGCGGCCATCAGTTCGTTGGCTTCGTCGCCGGGCTGGCTGGCCCGCGAGCGCGTCATCGGCGGCATCACGATGCGGTTCGGCAGCGTCAGCGCGCCGAATGGCAGCGGTTGGAAAAGCGGATCCTGGGTCATGATGATGTCCTGTCGGTGTCGCGGCCGTCGGGCCGCGGCGGATCAAATGGAGAATCGCGGGCAGCGCGCTTGGGTGTCTAGTCCCACTGCGGCGCGAGGCCGGCCGGGTCGACTTCGCGGCCGTTGCGCTCGAGCGCGGCGATCTGCGCCATGTCTGCATCGGTCAGGCGCAGCGTCTGCGCGAGCAGGTTGCTCGCGAGGTTCTCGCGCTTCGTCGACGAGGGAATCACCGAGTAGCCGAGCTGCAGTGCCCATGCGAGCGCGACTTGCGCCGGCGTCGCGTGGTGACGTTGCGCGATCGCGCCGATCACCGGGTCGCCGAGCACCTTGCCGTACGCGAGCGTCATGTACGACGTCACGTGGATGCCTTCGGCATTCAGGAACTCGACCAGCTTGCGGTTCTGCAGGTACGGGCTCAGTTCGATCTGGTTCGTCGCGATCGCATCCTTGCCGACGGCCGCGATCGCTTCCTTCGTCAGTTCGATGTTGAAGTTCGAGATGCCGATCTGGCGCGTGAGGCCCCGCGCCTTCGCGTCGGCCAGCGCGGTCATGAATGACTGGATCGACACGCCGTTGCCCGGTGCCGGCCAGTGGATCAGCGTCAGGTCGACGGTGTCGGTGCGCAGCTTGCGCAGGCTTTCCTCGAGGCTGGCGACCAGCTTTTCCGGTGCGTAGTTGTCGACCCAGATCTTCGTCGTGACGAACAGGTCTTCGCGGCGCACGCCCGACGCGGCGATCGCTTCGCCGACTTCGGCTTCGTTGCCGTAGATCTGCGCGGTGTCGATCGCGCGGTAGCCGACGTCGAGGCCGTTGCGGACCGAGTCGATGACGACCTGGCCTTGCAGGCGGAAGGTGCCGAGGCCGAATGCGGGAATGTTGCTCATCGTGGCTCCTGGGAAGGTGGAACGGGTTCGACGCGGCAACCGGGACGGTAGCGGAAGCGACTCAAACTCGAATGACGCTCGAATGACGCGCAGTGTGCCGACTTTACTTTTGCGGAAAAACGGGTTTATAAACCAAATTGTTTTGATTTGAGATCAAGAATGCAGTCATGAAGATCACGCTCGACGAACTCCAGGCCTTTGTCGCCGTAGTCGACACCGGTTCGATCACCGCCGCCGCGCAGCAGCTCGACCTGACCGTGTCGGCCGCGAGCCGCACGCTTGCGCGGCTCGAGGAAAAGCTGAAGACCACGCTGCTGCGCCGGACCACGCGCCGGCTCGAACTCACCGAGGAGGGGCGCGCGTTCCTGCAGGATGCACGCGCGATCATCGAATCAGTCGAGAACGCCGAGGAGCAGATGCTCGCGCGGCGCGAGATGCCGTCGGGGCGGTTGCGCGTCGACGCCGCGACGCCGTTCATGCTGCACGTGGTCGTGCCGCTCGTGCGCGGATACCGTGAGCGCTTCCCGAAGGTCGACCTGGAGCTGAACAGCAACGAGGGGATCATCGACCTGCTCGAACGGCGCACCGACGTCGCGCTCCGGATCGGCCGGCTCAAGGATTCGACCTTGCATAGCCGGCGGATCGGCAACAGCCGGCTGCGCATCCTCGCGAGCCCGGCCTATATCGAAGCGCACGGGCAGCCGCGCAAGGTCGAGGATCTCGGCAAGCACACGCTGCTCGGCTTCACGCAGCCCGAATCGCTGAACGTGTGGCCGCTGCTCGGCGCGGACGGCGAGCCGTTGCGCATCGAGCCCGGCATCGGGTCGTCGAGCGGCGAGACGCTGCGGCAGCTCGCGCTGGAGGGCGCGGGTGTCGTCTGCCTGTCGGATTTCATGACCGGGCAGGATCGCGACGCCGGGCGGCTCGTGCAGGTGCTCGCGCGGCAGACGCTCGACGTCGAGCAGCCGATCAACGCCGTGTATTACCGGAACACCGCGATTTCGTCGCGGATCGCGTCGTTCGTCGATTACATGATCGAGGTGCTGGGCGGCGGGAGCGGCACCGATGCGCCGGGGCGGCGCAAGGCGGCGTGGATGGGGACGGTGTAGCCGGGGCGGCGGCATCGCGGCAGCCCGGTGCCGTTCCGACGCAGGACGGCTCGGCGGAATTCTTCCCGCCGAAGCGAACGGCGGCGCGACCCGCGGTGTGCAGCGGGCGCGCCGGCATGCCGTCGCGTGCTGCGCTTGTTACGCCTCTTCCGACCACGACATGTTGTCGCGCGCCAGCAGTGCCGACGATGCGGCCGGCCCGAACGTGCCTGCGGTGTACAGGCGCGGACGGTCGCCGAGTTGCTTCCAGCCGTCGAGGATCGGTTCGACCCACGACCACGCGGCTTCGAGCTCGTCGCGGCGCATGAAGTGGGTGAGGCGCCCGCGGATCACGTCGATCAGCAGCCGCTCGTACGCTTCCGCGCGCCGTTCCGGAATCGCCTGCTGCAGGTCGAGGTTCAGGCTCACGGGCACCATCTTCATCCCGCTGCCCGGCTCCTTCGCGAGCATCTGCAACTGGATCGACTCTTCCGGCTGGAGCTGGATCACGAGGCGGTTGCTGTAGTGGCGCGGGCCGCTCGGGATGATCGAGAACGGCATATCGGCGAACTCGATCACGATTTCCGACTGGCGGCGCTGCAGCCGCTTGCCGGTGCGCAGGAAGAACGGCACGTTCGCCCAGCGCCAGTTGTTGATGTGCGCACGCAGCGCGACGAAGGTTTCCGCGTGGCTGTCCGCCGGCACGTTCTCCTCGTCGAGATAGCCCTTGACCGGCTGGCCGTCGACCGCGCCGGCCGTGTACTGGCCGCGCACCGTGTCGCGCGCGACGTCCGACAGCGCCATCGGCCGCAGCGAGCGCAGCACCTTCAGCTTCTCGTCGCGCACCGCGTCCGGGTCGAGCGACACCGGCGGCTCCATCGCGACGATGCACAGCAGCTGCAGCAGGTGGTTCTGCACCATGTCGCGCAGCGCGCCGGTGTGATCGTAGAAGCCCGCGCGGCTGCCGACGCCGACCGTCTCCGCCACCGTGATCTGCACGCTGCGGATGCTCGGCGCCTGCCACAGCGGCCCGAAGATCGGGTTGCCGAAGCGCAGCACCATCAGGTTCTGCACGGTTTCCTTGCCGAGGTAATGGTCGATCCGGTAGATCTGCGATTCCGCGAAATGCTTGCCGACCGCGTTGTTGATCGCCTGCGCCGACGCGAGATCGTGGCCGAGCGGCTTTTCGAGGACGACGCGCGAGCGCGCATCGACCAGATGCGCGGCCGACAGGTTGTCGCAGATCGTCGTGAACAGTTCCGGCGACGTCGACAGGTAGAACACGCGGATCGCATCGCCGCGCGCCGCGTCGGCGAGCCGGGCGTAGTCTTCCGGCGCGTTCACGTCGATCAGGACGTACTTGAACAGGTCGAGGAAACGGGCCCACGCTTCGGCGTCAAACGCCTTGTCGTCGATGAACGGGCGCGACTGCTCGTCCATGAACGTGCGGTAGCCGTCGATGCCCCAGTCGCGGCGGCCGACGGCGATGATGCGCGTCTCCGGCGGCAGGTTGCAGTGCAGGTGCGCCATGTACAGCGCGGGCAACAGCTTGCGGGCGGCCAGGTCGCCGCCGCCGCCGAAAATGATCATGTCGACGGGGTGCTCGGCTTCGGTCTGGTTGGGCTGATTCGTCATGAGTGGTTCGCGGTCTGAAACGGGTGAGCGTGGAACGGACGTCGAAGCGCTGGGCGCCGGTGCATCGGCGTGCCAGTACGTGAAAACGCTAATAGTGCACGGTTTTGATCGATTGCGTGCAGGTTCGCGTTCGATGTGGCGAGCGATCGGGACGGCTGCAGGGTCGCCCGGGCGCCGTGCTTGCTTACAAGGCTTTCGAGTGCGAGCCGGCGGTCTGTCGTGCGATGGTGCGGCGAGACGGCAAGGTGGCTGCCGGCGGCACGGACCGGTGCGACGACAACATGACGGGCCGAACGCATGCGCGCCGGCCTTGCTTCGTGACGGCGTAAGGATCGCCGCGCCTGGCGGCGATCAGCGTCCCAGCGCGTAGAACTCTGCGTTGGGCCGCATGTTCGTCACGTTCGCGATGCGATTCGACATCCCGAAGAACGCCGAGATTGCCGCGATGTCCCAGACGTCCTCTTCAGTGAAGCCGTGCGACTTCAGCGTGTCGAAATCCGCTTCGCCCACCTGGTGCGCCGTTTGCGACACCTTCATCGCGAAGTCGAGCATCGCCTTCTGCCGGGCGGTGATGTCGGCCTTGCGGTAGTTGGTCGCGACCTGGTCGGCGATCAGCGGATCCTTCGCGCGGATGCGCAGGATCGCGCCGTGCGCGATCACGCAGTACTGACACTGGTTCACGCTGCTGGTGGCCACGACGATCATTTCCCGGTCGGCCTTGGTGAGGTTGCCCGGCTTGTCCATCAGCGCGTCGTGGTACGCCATGAACGCGCGAAACTCGTCCGGGCGATGCGCGAGCGTGAGGAACACGTTGGGGATGAAGCCCGACTTCTCCTGAACGGCGGCAATCCGTTCGCGGATGTCGTCGGGCAAGTCGTCCAAAGCCGGTATCGGGAAGCGGCTGACGGGGGCGTTGTCTGCAGCGGTCATGGGGTCTCCTGAGTAAGGTGGCACCGGCCACCTCGATGCACGAGTCGTGGCTGAAACGATACCCTGTTTCTTGCCGACTTCCCGGGTTTCCCGACGGAACCCGGTCAGCCTCGTCCCTATGACGGCGGCACCGATTCCGCGCTTGCCGCTTTCAGCCCGGCAAGCACCAGCGACACCGCCGCGCTTTGAGGTTCAGCCGTCAACACGCCGACGCGTTGCACCGCCGTCGAGATCTTCAACGGCAATTGCCGCAGCTCGCCATTCAGATCCGTTTCGCCGTGCCGCAAAGGGGTCGATACGAACAGGCATGGCACGCGCCGCGCCACGGCGCAATTGGTCAGGTGTGACGTCGATTCCATCAACACGTGCGGCGGGGCAACCCCCGCTGTCGCGAACTCGACTTCGAGCGCGGTTCGCATTGGCGAGCCCATCGAAGGCATGAAATGGGAAGACGGGTACGGACTCTCAGGCCATTGTTGATCCAGGAATCCGTCACGCACTTCCCAGTGCGCCGTGACACCGTGTAGCTTTTGATTAGATGCGGATACGACCTTCGATTAGATATGGATACGGGCGCCAACGGTATCGCTGGAACGCCCGTGACATAAGGCGCATCCGCATCTAGCCGCAAGCGACACACCGCCGACCCGTGACCGTACTAACCCTGATTAACAAAACTTATCGCGGTGAAAAATTCCGCATCTTATTGAACGGATATCGGCTCGCTATAGTGGCTCGCTTTCCCGCACGCAACCCTGCGCGTGCGGCTGACACGCTGACGATCAGCAGGAGCCGCTTGATGACCACCGACGTCCGATTCACCGAAATCGAGGATCTGATGCCCGCCGCCGGCGGGCTGCGCGAGATCCGACATCACATCCACCATCACCCGGAACTCGCATACGAGGAGCACGAGACGGCGGCGCTCGTCGCGGACAAGCTCGAGCAATGGGGCTGGCAGGTGACGCGCGGGGTCGGTCAGACGGGGGTCGTCGGCACGCTGCGCGTGAGCGACGGCACGCGCAGCATCGGCATCCGCGCGGACATGGACGCGCTGCCGATCCTCGAGGCGACCGGCCTGCCGTATGCGAGCGGCACCCACGGCAAGATGCACGCATGCGGCCACGACGGCCACACGACGATGCTGCTCGGCGCCGCGCAACACCTCGCGAAGACGCGCAACTTCTCCGGCACCGTGCACCTGTATTTCCAGCCGGCGGAAGAGCACGGCGTCGACAGCGGCGCGAAGAAGATGATCGACGACGGCCTGTTCGAGCGTTTCCCGTGCGACGCGGTGTTCGGCATGCACAACCACCCGGGCGCGGCGCCCGGTGTGTTCCTCACGCGCCGCGGCCCGTTCATGTCGGCCGGCGACAAGGCGATCATCTCGATCGAGGGGGTCGGCGGCCATGCGGCGCGCCCGCACCTGACGGTCGATCCGGTGGTGGTCGCGGCAAGCATCGTGATGGCGCTGCAGACGATCGTCGCGCGCAACGTCGACCCGTCGCAGCCGGCGGTGGTCACGGTCGGCTCGATGCACGCGGGCACCGCGAACAACGTGATCCCGAACGGCGCGCGCCTGGAACTCAGCGTGCGTTCGTTCAGCCCCGACGTGCGCGCGCTGCTCAAGCGCCGCATCGTCGAGCTCGCCGAGTCGCAGGCCGCGAGCTATGGCGCGACCGCGCACGTCGAATACATCGAAGGCTATCCGGTCGTCGTCAATACGGATGCCGAAACGGATTTCGCCGCGCAGGTCGCGCGCGAACTCGTGGGCGATGCGCACGTGGTCGAGCAGGCCGACCTGCTGATGGGCAGCGAGGATTTCGCGTTCATGCTGCAGCAGCGGCCCGGCTCGTTCGTGCGGCTCGGCAACGGCGAAGGCGAGGACGGCTGCATGGTGCACAACCCGAAGTACGACTTCAACGATCGCAATCTGCCGATCGGTGCGGCATTCTGGACGCGTCTCGTGGAGCGTTATCTCGGGCGGTAATCCCGGCGGCGGCGGGTGACGACCGGCCGGCGCTTCCGGCCGCATTGAGAGGAGACACGAACGATGCAGAAAGACCATCTCGCGCTGCACCCCGCGTCGACGGGGGCCGCCGCGACCGATGCGCACGGCGCGCCGGCCGTCACGAAGCGCGGCGCGATCGCGGCGGCCGTGATCGGCAACTGGCTGGAGTTCTTCGATTTCACCGTGTACGGCTTTTTCGCGGTGCTGATCGGCAAGCTGTTCTTCCCGTCGAGCGACCCGACCACGTCGCTGCTGCTGTCGGTCGCGACGTTCGCCGCCGGCTTCTTCACGCGGCCGCTCGGCAGCGTCGTGCTCGGCGTCTATGCGGACCGCAAGGGCCGCAAGGCCGCGCTGAACCTGACGATCATGCTGATGGCGCTCGGCACCGGCCTGATCGCGATCGCGCCGACCTACGCACAGGCTGGCGTGGCCGCGCCGCTGCTGGTCGTCTTCGCGCGGCTGATGCAGGGCTTCTCGCAGGGCGGCGAGTTCGGCGCGGCGACCTCCACGCTGATCGAGCAGGGCGGCACGTCGCGCCGCGCATTCCGCGCGAGCTGGCAGCTTGCGACGCAGGGCGGTGCCGCGTTGATGGGCTCAGGCTTCGCGGCGCTGCTGTCGAACACGCTGACGAAGGATGCGCTCGAGGGCTGGGGCTGGCGCCTGCCGTTCCTGGTGGGCGTGCTGATCGCGCCGGTCGGCATGGTTCTGCGCCGCCGGCTCGCGGACGATGCGCCCGGCGACAACCCTCACGGGATCGAACGCGGCGTGCTGCGCGAGCTGTTCTCGCAGCACACGCGCACGGTGCTGCTGTTGATGCTGACGGTGATGGGCGGCACGGTGTCGACCTACATCCTGACCTTCTACATGCCGACCTATGCGATCCATACGCTCGGGCTGCCGATGAAGCTGTCGATGTTCGTCGGCGTCGCGTCGGGCTGCGTGATGCTGGTGACGTGCCCGCTGTTCGGCTGGCTGTCGGATCGCCTCGGCAGCCGGCGCATGCCGATCTTCGTCGGGCGCGGCGTGCTCGTGCTGCTGCTGTTCCCGGCGTTCTGGCTGATGAACCATCATCCGACGCTGTCGGTGATCCTGCCGCTGACCGCGTTGATGCTGCTGTTCTATTCCCTCGGCTCGGCCTCGGAGATGGCGCTGATGTGCGAATCGCTGCCGCGCCACGTGCGGGCGACCGGCATCTCGATCGCGTATGCGCTCGCGGTGACGATCTTCGGCGGCACCGCGCAGCTGATCGCGACCTGGCTCGTGAAGACGACGGGCAGCAAGCTCGCGCCGGCCGGCTACGTGGCCGCGTGCGTGGTGCTGTCGCTGATCGCGGTCGCGATGCTGCGCGAGACGGCACGGGAATCGATGGACTGACGCGACGTGACCGACCGTGCCTCGGGCGGCGCGCCGCGCCTATCGCCCGCGCACGGTTCTCAGGTACGACGCGAGCATCGTCGCCAGTTCCTGCGCGGCCGGCGTCAATGGCACGGCCGCGCGCTGCAGCAGGCAGATTTCCTGCGATTCCGCGTGCTCGCGCACCGGCACCTTCGCGAGCGCGCCGGCGAACGGCCCGTGCCGCGTGACGGCTTCGGTTTCGAGCGCGAGGCAATCGGTCTGCGTGACGAGCTGCAGCGTCTCGAACATCCCTTCGACGGTCGCGATGATCTTCGGCGGCGGCTGACCGTGTACGTCGAAGTACGCGAGCAACCGGTTGACGACCGGATCGGCGCTCAGGTTCGGCGAACGCGTCGACACCCACGCGTAGTCGGCCAGCTCGGCAAGCGATTGCGCGCGCCGCTTCGGATGGCCGCTGCGGCAGACGACCACCGGCGCCGACGCATGCAGCGGCGTGACCGCGAGATCGGTCGTGTCGGTCTGCTTCGCGACGAGCGCGATCGCGAAATCCACCGCGCTTTCGCGCAGCCAGCCGATCATCATCCGCGACGTGCCGGTGCGCAGGTGCACGTCGACCTTCGCGAAGCGCGCGCGGAATGCCGTCAGCACCGGCGCGAACGCGTCGATCAGCGGTTCGGCCACCAGGCCGAGCGTGACCGTGCCTTCATAGGCGCCGCTCAGTTGCCGGATCTCGTGCTCGACCTGCTCGCATTCGCCGAGGATCGCGCCAGAACGCGCGAGCAGCCGCTGGCCGACGGCGGTCGGCACGATGCCGCGATTGGTGCGCGTGAACAGCGTCGCGCCGAGTGTTGCCTCGAGGCTCTGCAGCTGCTGGCTGACGCCACTCTGTGCGAGATCGAGCGCGCGTGCGGCGGCGCGCAGGCTGCCGTGTTCGACGACGGCCTGGAAGATGCGGAGCTGGGACAGCGTGAACGCCATGGTCGAGCGCGAGGCCGGTGATCGGAAATACCGATCATGATAAGACAGCGGGCAATTCCGGCGGCGACGCGCGCACACTACGATCGCAGGCAGTCCGGCCCATGCCGATTCCGGCGCTGCAGGCGCGCAAGATCGACGCGATCCTGTCGTCGATGGCGATCACCGAGAAGCGCGAGAAACAGATCCTGTTTTCGTCGAAGCTGTTCCGCTTCAAGTCGCGGCTCGTCGCGCGGCCCGAGCGCGGGCTCGGCAGCACCACCGCGTCGCTGGCCGGCAAGCGCGTCGGCGTGCAGTCGGGCACGCAGTTCGAATCGTGGGCGCTTGCGCACTGGGCGCCGGCCGGCGTCGGCGTGGTGCCGTACAAGAGCCAGGACGACGTGTTCGCCGACCTCGTCAACGGCCGGCTCGACGCCGCGCTGCTCGGCACGGTGGAAGCCGACTACGGCTTCCTGCGCCAATCGAAGGGCAAGGGCTTCGCGTTCGTCGGCGCGCCGCTCGACCTGGGCGATCGCGGCGTCGGCATCGGGATGCGCCGGTCGGACACGGCGCTCAAGGCGTCGATCGACGGCGCGATCGCGTCGATGCTGAAGGACGGCACGTACGACCGCATCGCGAAGCAGTACTTCGATTTCAACCCGTACGGCGACTGAGCCGCGCGCCCCGTTTTCCCCGCATTTTTCATTCGAGACCATCGATGCAGATTCGCACCACGCCGCTCCTGCCGCCGTCGATCGGCACGCAGCGCACGCTGACGAGCTTCCATTTCGGGCCGGCCGACGCCGGGCGCAAGATCTACCTGCAAGCCGCGCTGCACGCGGACGAGACGCCCGCGATGCTGGCCGCCGTCGCGCTCAAGCAGCGGCTCGCGCAACTCGACACGGATGGCCGGCTCGCGGCCGAAATCGTGCTGGTGCCGGTCGCGAACCCGATTGGACTCAATCACCATCTGCTCGGGCAATTCATCGGGCGGTTCGATCTCGCGAGCGGGCGCAACTTCAATCGCGGCTTCCTGCCGCTCGCGGAGATCGCCGCGCGGGCGCGCGACCGGCTCGGCGACGACGGCGCACGCAATCGCGCGATCGTGCGCGAATGCGTCGGCGCGGCGCTCGACGAGATCGCGCCGCGCACCGAGTTCGACGCGTTGCAGCTGGCGTTGCTGAAGCTGTCGCATGACGCCGACGTCGTGATCGACCTGCATTGCTCGCTCGAAGCGGTGATGCACGTGTACACGAGCGACACCGCGTGGCCGCAGGTCGAGCCGCTCGCGCGCTATCTCGGCGCGGAGGTGTCGCTGCTCGCCGAGGATTCCGGCGGGCATGCGTTCGATGATGCGCATCACCTGCTGTGGTCGCGGTTGCGCGCGTATTTGCCGGACGGCACACCGATGGCGGCCGGCACCGTGGCCGTGACGGTCGAATGTCGCGGCCAGCGAGACGTGACATACGAATATGCACAGCGCGACGCGGGCGCGCTCGTCGACTATCTCGTGTGGTGCGGCGCGGTGCGTGGCGAGCGCACGCCGTTGCCGCCGCTCGTCGCGCCAGCCACGCCGCTCGCGGGCAGCGAGCAGTTCTACGCGCCGGTGAGCGGGATTCTCGTGCACCGCGCGACGATCGGCGCGACGATTCGTGCGGGCGATCCGCTGTTCGACATCGTCGATCCGCTGACGGATGCGGTCACGACGATCTCGAGCGCGACCGATGGCGTGTTCTACATGCGCCGCGCGATCCGTTTCGTGACGGCCGGGGCGCCACTCGGCCGCGTGACGGGCACGGTGCCGGTGCGAAAGGGGATGTTGCTGGGCGCGTGAGCGGCGGGTACGGTGTCCGAGAGGCGCCGCGCAATTTCGTTCTCGTCAAATTGACCGGGCTGTGCCGCATCACTAATTTGAGCGGTGCGGAGTTCGCTCCGCGTTCCGTGAGAAGGCGTTATAGCAGAGTCAGAGTTGAGCGGGCGGCCGGGTGCCGCCCGTCTTTTTATGCGTGAATTGTCGTATCGCCGATACGGCAAGCGAAGCCGACGCCGCGGCGCGCCGGCTTTGGGGGAACGCCCAGCCGCTGGCCCGCCCCCTCACCCGCGCCGCGCCACCAGTTCCGACACCGTCTGCGCGGCCTGCTGCAGCGGCCCGAGAAACTCCTTCACCATCTGCTTCGCGGTGTGCCGCTGCGCGTTGCCGCTGATGTTCATCGCGGCGATCACCTGCCCGCGCCGGTTGCGGATCGGCGCGGAGAGCGACATCAGGCCCATTTCGAGTTCCTGGTCGACCACGGCCCAGCCTTGCTGGCGCACCTGCGCGATCGTCGCCTTCAGTTCGCCGATGTCGGTGATCGTATGCTGCGTGTGCGCGCGGATGCCGCTCTGCGCGAGCGTTTCGTCGAGCGCGGCATCGTCGAGCGCGGACAGCAGCACGCGGCCCATCGACGTGCAGTACGCGGGCAGGCGGCTGCCGATCGACAGGTTGATCGTCATGATCTTGTGCGTCGGCACGCGCAGCACGTAGACGATCTCGGTGCGGTCGAGCACGGCGGCCGAGCAGCTTTCATGGATCTGCGCGGACAACTGCTCCATCACCGGATCGGCGAGATTCCAGAACGGCATCGACGTCAGATACGCGAAGCCGAGCTCGAGGATCTTCGGGGTGAGCCGGAACAGCCGGCCATCGGCCTCGACGTAGCCGAGCGTCTGCAGCGTGAGCAGGATCCGGCGCGCGCCGGCGCGCGTGAGCCCGGTGGCCGACGCGACCTCGGTGAGCGTCTGCTCCGGGCGCTGGGCGTCGAAGGCGCGGATTACCGCGAGGCCGCGCGCGAACGACTGCACATAGGAGTCGCCGGGTTTCGTCTGGATGTCTTCGGTGGTCATGAACGGTCGGATTGTCGTGCAGCCGAGAAGATAGCGCATGGGGCCCGGCACGCCAACCGCACCGCGGACCGGGCGCTTGACAGGTCGTCCCCGCACTCCCTATGATGCGTTGAACGTTCGATACACGATCTTATGTTCGTATATAGAACATTTAAGCGCATCCCGGCGGGCAAAGCAAGGGGCGCGTTTCATTCATTTCCCAGCCTTGCATGAGACCGGAGACACCGATGACCGAAGCTTTTCTGTGTGATGCGATCCGTACCCCCATTGGCCGTTACGGCGGCGCGCTGTCCGGCGTGCGCGCCGACGATCTCGGCGCGGTGCCGCTGAAGGCGCTCGTCGAGCGCAATCGCGACGTCGACTGGACAGCGATCGACGACGTGATCTACGGCTGCGCGAACCAGGCTGGCGAGGACAACCGCAACGTCGCGCGCATGTCCGCGCTGCTCGCGGGCCTGCCGGAGGGCGTGCCGGGTTCGACGATCAACCGCCTGTGCGGTTCCGGGATGGACGCGGTCGGCGTGGCCGCGCGCGCGATCAAGTCGGGCGAAGCCGCGTTGATGGTCGCCGGCGGCGTGGAAAGCATGACGCGCGCGCCGTTCGTGATGGGCAAGGCCGCGAGCGCGTTCGCGCGCCAGGCCGACATCCACGACACGACGATCGGCTGGCGCTTCGTCAATCCGCTGATGAAACAGCTGCATGGCGTCGACTCGATGCCGGAGACGGCCGAGAACGTCGCGGTCGACTACAACATCAGCCGCGCCGATCAGGACCTGTTCGCGCTGCGCAGCCAGCAGAAGGCCGCGCGTGCGCAGCAGGACGGCACGCTGGCCGAGGAAATCGTGCCGGTCACGATTCCGCAGAAGAAGGGCGATCCCGTCGTGTTTTCGCGGGACGAGCATCCGCGCGAAACGTCGCTCGAGACGCTCGCGAAGCTGAAGGGCGTCGTGCGCCCGGACGGCTCGGTGACGGCCGGCAACGCGTCGGGCGTCAACGACGGCGCGGCCGCGCTGCTGCTCGCGAACGAGGCCACCGCGAAGCGTTTCGGCCTGACGCCGCGTGCGCGCGTGCTCGGCATCGCGACGGCCGGCGTCGCGCCGCGCGTGATGGGCATCGGCCCGGCGCCCGCCACGCAGAAGCTGCTTGCGCGGCTCGGGATGACGATCGACCAGTTCGACGTGATCGAGCTGAACGAAGCGTTCGCGTCGCAGGGGCTCGCGGTGCTGCGCATGCTCGGTGTCGCCGACGACGATCCGCGCGTGAATCCGAACGGCGGCGCGATCGCGCTCGGCCATCCGCTCGGCGCGTCGGGTGCGCGTCTCGTGACGACCGCGATGTACCAGCTGCATCGCACCAATGGCCGCTTCGCGCTGTGCACGATGTGCATCGGCGTCGGCCAGGGCATCGCGATCGCGATCGAGCGCGTCTGAGCGCGTGATGCGGTGAAGCGTGCGCGGGATGCGCGCGGCTTCGCCGGGTTTCCTTTCTGGAAGAGGTGGCCGGCACGAGAAGATCGTCGTGCCGGCCACATCGTTATTCAGCCTGCGATAGTCGTGCAACGCGTGCCGCGAGCGCGTCGATCTCGGTGTCTGCGAACACCTCGATACCATGCTCGCGCAGCAGCGCCGCCGTGACCCCGGCACCCGCATGCCGCCGGCCCGTAAAACTCCCGTCGTAAATGAAGCTGCTGCCGCACGACGGACTCCCGTCCGCCAGGATCGCGAAGCGGCAGTCGTGCGCGTGCGCCAGCGCAAGCGCGGTTTGCGCGCCGTCGACGAATTGCGCGGTCACGTCGGTGCCATGCACGTCGACGATGCGCGCGGCACCCGCCAGAACGCGTTGCCCCGCTTCGCCGTTCGCGATTTCGGCGGGCGGACGCGGCACGCTCAATCCCCCCGCCAGTTCCGGACACACGGGCACCAGACGCCCTTCGCGCTGCCATCGTTCGAGCATTTCATGCGCGGCGGTCTTCGCCGAGCCGTTGTAACGGACGGGGTGACCGAGCACGCACATGCTGACGAGGATCTTTGGCGTGGCCGCGGGCCGTGGCGCATTCTGCAATGTCGTTCTCCGTGTTGGCGGGGGCGAGCGAGCGGAAATTCTACGCGCGGGTTGCGTTTGCGCGCGTCAGGCCGTCGGTGCTTCCAGAGGGACGTACTCCGGTGCGACCGACTCGATTGATACCGGAATTTTCTCAATGCGCTCACATGCCGGTTGAATGAAGCCGATCCGGCTGAATCGCTTCGCCGTGTGCAACGGTTGCCTGGATTGGCCCGTTGTCCGACGTTATCCCATAAAGCATCGGGCCACTTCGGCAAGGTGCCGGACGCGAGTATCGCGGGATTATTTGATCGAAATCATCGTGGCGGTCGAATTCGACATTTTTATGCGTTTCCGCATTAAGGTTTTTCCGGAGCCTGCCGACAGCAAGGACGAGACTGTCGTAAAGCGATAAACCGTTTTTCGGCTACTGAGCGCGATTTTCGCGCCGCGCGGGTTCTGCATCCGGACCCGCCTTTCGGAGCCCTGCATGCGCAACAACCAGCCTGTCACCCAACAAGAATTCGAATTTCCCGACGACGTCACGCTGATGTCGACCACCGATGCCGACAGCATCATCACATACGCGAACACGACATTCGCGTATGTGAGCGGCTTCTCGAACGACGAACTCGTCGGCCAGCCGCACAACGTCGTGCGGCACCCGGACATGCCGAAGGAGGCGTTCGCCGACATGTGGGCGACGCTGAAGAACGGCGAGCCGTGGACCGCGCTCGTGAAGAACCGCCGCAACAACGGCGACCACTACTGGGTGCGCGCGAACGCGGTGCCCGTGATGCGCAACGGCGCGCCTCACGGCTACCTGTCGGTGCGCACCCGCGCACCGCGCGACGAGATCGCGGCCGCCGACGCGCTGTACCGCGCATTCCGCGAAGGCAAGGCAGGCGGGCGCCGTTTCCACAAGGGCTTGATCGTCCGCACCGGGCTGCTGCGCATCGCGTCGCTGCCGCAGACGATGTCGGTGCGCGCGCGCGTTCACGCCGCGCTGGGCGTGGTGGCGCCGGCGGTCGTCGGCGCGGGTTGGGCATGCGGGCTGGCCGGCGGCGGGCTTGCGGCATTTGCGGCCGCGGCGGTGGGCGTGTCGGTGGCCGCCGGCTGGTGGTTCGATGCGCAGATCGTGCGTCCGCTGAAGCGGCTGCACGACCAGGCGCTGAACGTCGCGACCGGCGAAAGCCGCCGCGGCGTGAGGATGAACCGGGTCGACGAGATCGGCATGACGCTGCGCACGATCAACCAGCTCGGGCTGATGTTCCGCTGGCTGGTCGACGACGTCAGCGAGCAGGTGCACAACGTGCAGCGCGCGAGCAACGAGATCGCGCAGGGCAACAACGACCTGAGCGCGCGCACCGAACAGGCTTCGACCAGCGTGCAGCAGACGGCCGCATCGATGGCCGAGATGACGGCCACCGTGTCGAGCAATGCGGAGACGGCGCTGCAGGCGAACCAGTTGTCGGTGTCGGCGAGCGAGGCGGCCGAGCGCGGCGGGCAGGCGGTGAGCGAGGTCGTCACGACGATGAACGACATCACGGCGAGTTCGCGGAAGATTTCCGACATCATCGGCGTGATCGACGGCATCGCATTCCAGACCAACATCCTCGCGCTGAACGCGGCCGTGGAAGCGGCGCGTGCGGGCGATCAGGGGCGCGGCTTCGCGGTGGTCGCCGGCGAGGTGCGGGCGCTCGCGCAGCGCAGCGCGAACGCGGCGAAGGAGATCAAGACGCTGATCGGCGCGAGCGTGGACCGGGTCGAATCGGGCGCACGGATCGTCGATGGTGCCGGCAAGACGATGGAGGACATCGTCACGCAGGTGAAGCGCGTATCGGACCTGATCGCGGAGATCAGCTCGTCCACGGCCGAACAGAGCACCGGCGTGGCGCAGGTCGACCAGGCGGTCGTGCATCTGGACAACATCACGCA
>NZ_JBQEON010000018.1:0-139487 GCF_052045245.1 Burkholderia sp. 22313 | reverse complement strand
TGCGTCGGGTCCTTGATGTCGCAGGTCTTGCAGTGCACGCAGTTCTGCGCGTTGATCACGAGGCGATCGCTGCCGTCGTCGTTCTTCACGAACTCATACACCGCCGCCGGGCAGAAGCGCCCCTCGGGGCCCGCGTAGGTCCGCAGGTTCACGTTCACCGGCACGTTCGCATCCTTCAGCGTCAGGTGCGCCGGCTGGTTCTCCTCATGGTTCGTGTTCGAGATGAACACCGACGACAGCCGGTCGAACGTCAGCTTGCCGTCCGGCTTCGGATACTCGATCGGCGTGCATTGCGACGCCGGCTTCAGCGTCTCGTGGTCCGCATGCTTGTGGTGCAGCGTCCACGGCACATTGCCGCCCATCACCTTCTGCTCGAGCCCGACCATCAGCGTGCCCAGGTACAGACCCTTGGCCATCCACTGCTTGAAGTTACGTGCGCGGTACAGCTCCGTGTACAGCCACGATTGCTTGAACGCGTCCGGGTAGGCATTGAGTTCATCGCTCTGACGGCCGGCCTGCACCGCGTCGAACGCGGCGTCGGCCGCCAGCATGCCGGTCTTGATCGCCGCGTGGCTGCCCTTGATCCGCGATGCGTTCAGGAAGCCCGCATCGTCGCCGATCAGCGCGCCGCCCGGGAACACCGTCTTCGGCAGCGACAGCAGGCCGCCCGCGGTGATCGCGCGCGCGCCGTACGACACGCGCTTGCCACCTTCCAGGAACGCGCGGATCGACGGGTGCGTCTTGTAGCGCTGGAATTCCTCGAACGGCGACAGGTACGGGTTCGTATAGCCCAGGCCCACCACGAAGCCGACCACCACCTGATTGTTGTCCATGTGATACAGGAACGAGCCGCCGTACGTATCGGACTTCAGCGGCCAGCCGGCCGTGTGGATCACGAGGCCCGGCTTGTGCTTGGCCGGATCGATTTCCCACAGTTCCTTGATGCCGATCCCGTACGCCTGCGGATCCGCGTTCGCGTCGAGCTTGAACTTCGAGATCAACTGGCGGCCCAGGTGGCCGCGGCAGCCTTCGGCGAACAGCGTGTACTTCGCGTGCAGCTCCATGCCGAGCTGGAAGTTCTCGGTCGGCTCGCCGTCCTTGCCCACGCCCATGTTGCCGGTGGCGACGCCTTTGACCGAGCCGTCGTCGTTGTAGAGAATCTCCGCGGCCGGGAAGCCCGGGAATATTTCCACACCGAGCGCCTCAGCCTGCTGGCCAAGCCAGCGCGTGACATTGCCCAACGAAATCACGTAGTTGCCGTGATTCTGGAAGTTGGCGGGCAGCGCCCAGTTGGGCGTCGTGACCGCGCTCTTCTCGGACAGGAACAGGAAGCGGTCTTCGGTCACCTCGACGTCGAGCGGTGCGCCGCGTTCCTTCCAGTCGGGGAACAGTTCGTTGATCGCGCGCGGATCCATCACCGCGCCCGACAGGATGTGCGCGCCGATCTCGGAACCCTTCTCGAGCACGCACACGCCGATCTCGGTGCCTTTCTCGGCAGCCAGCTGCTTGAGCCGGATCGCGGCCGACAGCCCGGCGGGGCCGCCGCCGACGATCACGACGTCGTATTCCATCGATTCGCGCGGGCCGTATTGCTCGATGAGGCTTGCGGGGGTCATTGGCGTTCCTCTAACCGTTAGAATGCTTTTATTCGGGAGCGTATTGTCTGCGAAACGAAACGCTTGCCGCAACAGCATGCGAATAGATTAGCACGATCGTTCTATTTTTCGTGCTAGGGTTATGCTGCACGGGACAGGGCGCCCGCTGCGGCGAAACATCGAAAGGGGGAGGTGCAATGGGTCGATCGATCAATCTGGAAGGCAAGGTCGCGCTGGTCACGGGCGCGTCGAGCGGCCTCGGGCAACGCTTTGCACAGGTACTGTCGCAGGCTGGCGCGAAGGTCGTGCTCGCGAGCCGCCGTGTCGAGCGCCTGAAGGAACTGCGCGCGGAGATCGAGGCGGCGGGCGGGGCGGCGCACGTCGTGTCGCTCGACGTCACCGACGTGCAGAGCATCAAGGCGGCCATTGCGCACGCGGAGACCGAAGCCGGCACGATCGACATCCTCGTGAACAATTCGGGCGTCTCGACGATGCAGAAGCTCGTCGACGTGACGCCGGCCGATTTCGAGTTCGTGTTCGACACCAACACGCGCGGCGCTTTTTTCGTCGCGCAGGAAGTCGCGAAACGGATGATGATGCGCACGAACGGCAACGGCAAGCCGCCGTACCGGATCATCAACATCGCGTCGGTGGCCGGTCTGCGCGTGTTTCCGCAGATCGGGCTGTATGCGATGAGCAAGTCGGCGGTCGTGCAGATGACGCGCGCGATGGCGCTCGAGTGGGGCCGCCACGGCATCAACGTCAACGCGATCTGTCCGGGCTATATCGATACCGAAATCAATCATTACCTGTGGGAAACCGAGCAGGGCCAGAAGCTGCAGTCGATGCTGCCGCGCCGGCGCGTCGGCAAGCCGCAGGATCTCGACGGGCTGTTGTTGCTGCTCGCGGCCGACGAGTCGCAGTTCATCAATGGCTCGATTATCTCCGCCGACGACGGCTTCGGCCTCGCCTGAGTGGATGACATTCAGCAACAAAGAAGACTGCAATGAGCGAATATTCCCCCGTATTTGAAATGTCGATGCCGATCCGCTGGGGCGACATGGACGCATTCGGCCACGTGAACAACACGGTCTATTTCCGCTACATGGAGCAGGCCCGGATCTCGTGGTTCGAGGCGCTCGGCATCGCGGGCGGCAACGGCGAGGGGCAGGGGCCCGTGATCGTCACGGCGTCGATGGAGTTTCTGAAGCAGCTGCACTATCCGGGCGACGTGATCGCGAGGATGTCGGCCGCGAAGCCGGGCCGCAGCAGCTTCGACACCGGTTTCGAGCTGACGCGCGCGGACGATCCGCAGCACGTGTATGCGCGCGGCAACGCACGCTGCGTATGGGTCGACTATGCGCTCGGCAAGTCGGTGCCGCTGCCGCAATTGCTGCGCGATACGATCGAGCGCGCGCTCGCGGCGCAGGTCGACTGAGCGCAACGGCGCGAAGCCGGGGCCCGGGTGCCGGCAGGTCGCCGTTTTCCGATGATTTTCCGCATCGGCCGCTTCATGCGGCCGATTGTCATTCCGGGGGGCGCCGGTTACTGGCCGAGCAGGCGTTGCAGGAGTTCCGGCGTATTGCTCGTGCCGTACTTGCGCATCAGGCGCGCGCGGTAGATGTCGACCGTGCGCGAACTGATGTCGAGCACGCGTCCGATCTGCTTGCTGGTCTTGCCGGTCGCGAGCTGCGCGGCGATCTCGCGCTCGCGCGGCGTCAACTCGACAGCGACCCGGCGCGTCGCGCTCAGGTCCTCGAAGGTCCAGACACCGGCCGCGAGCGGCGCGGTGCGGTCGAGCGCGCGGCCCGTCACGTGGCACCAGAACAACTCGCCGTCGGCCCGCTTCATGATTCTGTCATCGGCATAGGTGCCGTTCGCGAACATCACGCGCGAGATGCGCTCGCCGATCCGCTGGAATTCGTCCGGCGACGGATAGAGCACCTCGTACGACTTGCCGATCAGATCGGCCCGCGCGCAGCGGAAGATCGACGCGAGCGCGTCGTTGCAGTCCTCGATCACGCGGTCGCGCGACATCACGAGGCCGAGCGGCGCGAGGTGAAAGGCAGTCTGGTAATCGAGGTCGGGCATGGCGCGGGCAAGCGGAGGCAAATGCTTATGTATTTTTGCGTATTGTGCCGCATCGGCGCCACATCGTACCCTTTCAGGCATCTCGTGGCGTTTTGTCGCGATATAAAAACAGCGCGCCTCGACGCAGGCATCGCCGTGCATGCATAGAATGGTGCGGCGGGCTTGCGGCTCAGTGGCCGCGTGAACCGGTTTTGCTGGTTTCCATAGAGGAAGGGACATACAGATGAACAAAGTCTATCCAAGCGCGGCTGCCGCGCTGGAAGGGATCGTCCATGACGGACAGACCTTCGCGGTGGGCGGCTTCGGCCTGTGCGGGATTCCCGAGGCGCTGATCGCGGCGTTGCGCGATTCCGCCGTCAAGGGCATCACCTGCATCAGCAACAATGCGGGCGTCGACGGCTTCGGTCTCGGCCTGCTGCTGGAAACGCGCCAGATCAAGAAGATGATCTCGTCGTACGTCGGCGAGAACAAGGAGTTCGAGCGCCAGTACCTGGCCGGCGAACTCGAGCTGGAATTCACGCCGCAGGGCACGCTCGCCGAGAAGCTGCGCGCGGGCGGCGCCGGCATCCCCGCTTTCTTCACGAACACGGGCTACGGCACCGTGATTGCCGAAGGCAAGGAAACCCGCCAGTTCGGCGATCGTCACTACGTGCTCGAGCCGTCGCTGACGGCCGACGTCGCACTCGTGAAGGCGTGGAAGGCCGACAAGTCCGGCAACCTGATCTATCGCCGCACGGCGCGCAACTTCAACCCGATGTGCGCGATGGCGGGCAAGATCACCGTCGTGGAAGTCGAGGAGATCGTCGAGAACGGCACGCTCGATCCGGACCAGGTCCACACGCCGGGCATCTTCGTGCAGCGCATCGTGCTGAACGCGACGCCGGAAAAACGCATCGAACAACGCGTCGTACGCGCGAAAGGAGACTGACATGGCCTGGAATCGTGACCAGATGGCCGCGCGCGCGGCGAAGGAACTGCAGGACGGCTTCTACGTGAACCTCGGCATCGGCCTGCCGACGCTCGTCGCGAACCACGTGCCGGCAGGCGTCGAGGTGTGGCTGCAGTCGGAAAACGGCCTGCTCGGCATCGGCCCGTCGCCGACCGAGGACGAAGTCGACGCCGACCTGATCAACGCCGGCAAGCAGACCGTCACGACGCTGCCGGGCTCGTCGATCTTCTCGTCGGCCGATTCGTTCGCGATGATCCGCGGCGGCCACGTCAACCTCGCGATCCTCGGCGCGATGCAGGTCAGCAAGAAGGGCGACCTCGCGAACTGGATGATCCCGGGCAAGATGATCAAGGGGATGGGCGGCGCGATGGACCTCGTCGCGGGCGTGAAGCGCGTCGTCGTGCTGATGGAGCACGTCGCGAAGGGCGACCAGCACAAGATCCTCGACGAATGCAACCTGCCGCTGACGGGCGTCGGCGTGGTCGACCTGATCATCACCGATCTCGGCGTGATCGAAGTGACGCCGGCCGGCCTGAAGGTGCTGGAACTTGCCGACGGCGTGAGCACGGAAGAGATCCAGGCGAAGACGGGCGCACCGCTCGATGTGAGCGCGGTCGCGTAAGTTCGTCGCGCGCACCCGCGCGGTTGCGACGCCCCGTGTGCCGGACGACGGCACGCGGGGCGTTTGTCATTTGGCGCGGGCAGGCGATGCATCGGCGGCTCCGATGCGACGACCCGCGCGACCGAAGCGGTTTACAATCGTTGGCATCGGGCGGCACAAGCGTTGCCGGCCGCACCGCCCTCCGTTCGACAGGAAGCCACCGATGCCAACGACCTCAGCGAATCCTCCGGTTCCCCGTCAGCGACGCGTGCAGTGTGCGAGCGCCGCCGGCCTTCACCACGTCGCCTATACCGACTGGGGCGACCCCGCCAATTCGCGCGTGCTGGTCTGCGTGCACGGCCTGACGCGTTCAGGTCGCGACTTCGACCGGCTCGCCGCCGCGCTGTCCGATACGTATCGCGTCGTGTGCCCCGACGTCGTCGGGCGCGGCCGCTCCGACTGGCTCGGCGACCCGCGGCATTACGCGATTCCGCAATATGTGGCCGACATGGTCACGCTGATCGCGCGGCTCGACGTCGAGTCGGTCGACTGGTTCGGCACGTCGATGGGCGGGCTGATCGGCATGGCGCTCGCGGGGCTGCCCGGTTCGCCGCTGCGCCGGATGATCGTCAACGACGTCGGGCCGCGCATCGAGCCCGATTCGCTCACGCGTATCGGCGAATATCTCGGCGTGCAGCCGCGCTTTGCGACCGAGCAGGAAGGTATCGACTATCTGACGTCGCTGTCGCTGCCGTTCGGCGCGCTGACCGCTGACGAATGGCGCGAGATCAACGGGCCGTTGCTGCGCGAGCTACCCGACGGCGGCTGGACGATGCGCTACGATCCGCGCATCGCGGAACCGTTCAAGGCGACGACCCCCGAGCTGGCCGCGCTCGGCGAGGCGGCGCTGTGGCGTGCGATCGAGACGACCGACGCGGCGCTGCTCGTCGTGCGCGGCGAAAGTTCCGATCTGTTGTCGCGCGACACGGCGGACGAAATGGTGCGTCGCGGCCGGCACGTGACACAGGTCGAGATTGCGGGCGCGGGCCATGCGCCGGCGTTCATCAGCGCCGAGCAGATTGCGCTCGCCCGCCGGTTTTTCGTCGAAGGCGACGCATAAACGCGTCATAATATGCGGTTCGGCGGCATGCAGGCCGCGTCGTCGCCGATTCTTCACCCACTCAAACGACCGGAACATTCCATGGCAGTCATTCGTCACCACGTCGGAGCCCGTCTTTCCGAAACCGCGATCCACAACGGTACCGTGTATCTGGCCGGCCAGATCGCCGAAGACACCGCGCAGGACATCCGGGGCCAGACGCGTGAAGTGCTCGGCCACATCGACCGCCTGCTCGCGGAAGCGAACAGCGACAAGGCGCATCTGCTGTCGGTGCAGATCTACATCTCGGATCTCGCGAACTTCGAAGGCATGAACGCGGAGTGGGACGCGTGGGTCGCTCAGGGCAACACGCCGCCGCGCGCTACCGTCGAGGCGAAGCTCGCGGATCCGGCGCTGCTCGTCGAGATCGTCGTCGTCGCCGCGCAGCGGAGCTGAACGCAGCATCACGATGACCGCAATACGCCAGGCCGTGCAATGACCGAGTCCGTTTCCGCTTCCTCCGTCGCGGCACCGTCGTTCGACGACGTGCTCGCGTTCGTGCGCGAGCGGGCCGGCGACGCTCGCCTGGCGTCGGGCGAACTGCTCGCCGATCACTCGGCGGGCACGGCGTCGATCATGCGCACGCTCAACGTCGATCCGCACGCGATGCAGGCGGCGGCGCTGTTCGTGCTGACGCCGCACCTGAACGATCCCGAGCGGGAGCTGACCGAACGTTTCGGCGAAGAGGTCGCGCGGCTCGTGGCCGACGTGCGCAAGCTGCTGCGGCTCGGCACCGTCAGCCTGCGTGCCGCGCAGAACGCGATGCCCGACACCGGGCGCGACGCCGCGCAAGAGCGGCGCACGCAGATCGAGGCGCTGCGCAAGATGCTGCTCGCGTTCGCGCAGGACATTCGCGTCGTGCTGATCCGGCTTGCGTCGCGATTGCAGTCGCTGCGCTACTACGCGGCGGCGAAGATCGCTCCGCCGCCCGACGTCGCGCGCGAGACGCTCGAGATCTATGCGCCACTCGCGAACCGTCTCGGCATCTGGCAACTGAAGTGGGAACTCGAGGATCTTGCGTTCCGCTTCGAGGATCCCGTCACCTACAAGCGTATCGCCAAATTGCTCGACGAAAAGCGCATCGAGCGCGAAGCGTACGTCGCGCAGGCAATCGAGCGGCTGCAGCACGAGCTGAGGGAAGCGCACATTCCGGCCGACGTGAGCGGGCGGCCGAAGCATATCTACAGTATCTGGCGCAAGATGCGCGGCAAGGAGCTCGACTTCTCCGAGCTGTACGACGTGCGCGCGTTCCGCGTGATCGTGCCGGACATCAAGGATTGCTACGCGGTGCTCGGCATCGTGCATCATCTGTGGCAGCCGGTGCCGAAGGAATTCGACGACTACATCTCGCGGCCGAAGCCGAACGGCTACAAGTCGCTGCATACGGTCGTGATCGGCGACGACGGCCGCGCGTTCGAAGTGCAGATCCGCACGCAGGACATGCACCGCTTCGCCGAGTACGGCGTTGCCGCGCACTGGCGCTACAAGGAGGCCGGTGCGCGCGGCTATGGCGGCCAGTTTTCCGCGAGCGACAAGTACGACGAGAAGATCGCGTGGCTGCGCCAGTTGCTCGCGTGGAAGGACGACGTCGAGGACGGCACCGAGGTGTCGGGCGACCGGGCGTGGGCGCAATTGCGCGAGACGTCGCTCGACGATGACCATATTTACGTGCTGACGCCGCAGGCGCGCGTGATCGCGTTGCCGCAGGGCGCGACGCCGGTCGATTTCGCCTACCACCTGCACAGCGAGCTCGGCCATCGCTGCCGCGGCGCGCGTGTCGACGGCGTGATGGTGCCGCTGAACACGTCGCTCGCGAACGGCCAGACGGTCGAGATCGTCGCGGTGAAGGAGGGCGGGCCGTCGCGCGACTGGCTCAACCTGCAGTTGGGCTACCTGAAGAGTCCGCGCGCGCGACAGAAGGTGCGTGCGTGGTTCAACTCGATCGAGCAGGAAGAGAATATTGCTCACGGTCGCGCACTCGTCGAAAAGACGCTGCAGCGCGAGGGCAAGACGTCGGTCAACCTCGACAACCTCGCCGCGAAGCTCGGCTTCAAGTCGCCCGAGGAGCTGTTCTCGGTGGTGGGCAAGGAAGAGTTCAGCCTGCGTAACGTCGAGCAGGCGCTGTCCGATGCGCCGCCGCCCGACCATGCGCCCGAGGCGCCCGCCGATTTCGAGAAGCGCAGCAGCGGGGCGAGCGTCGCGCACGGCGCGTCGACCGGCGTGCTCGTGGTCGGTGTCGATGCGCTGCTGACCCAGCTTGCGCGTTGCTGCCGTCCGGCGCCGCCCGATCCGATCAGCGGTTTCGTGACGCGCGGCAAGGGGATGTCGATCCACCGCAGCGATTGCCCGACGTTCCGGCGGATGGCCGAACGCGCGCCGGAGCGCGTGCTGCAGACAACCTGGTCGGCCGACGTGCTGGGTGGGCGTGGCGTGTCGGTTTATCCGGTCGACCTGATGATCGAGGCGAGCGACCGGCAGGGCTTGTTGCGCGATATCTCGGAAGTGTTCGCGCGCGAGAAGATGAACGTGGTGGGCGTGAAGACGCAAAGCCGCCGCAATGCGGCATTCATGCAGTTCACGGTCGAAGTGTCGAATTCGGCGCAGGTGCAGCGCGCATGCACGCTGCTCGGCGAAGTGCCGGGCGTTGTGCGGGCGAGGCGGAAGGCGTGACGCCCGCCGTAATGGGGCCTGAACGTCGTCATTTTGCTGCGACCGCATAAAAACACTTGCCAAGTGAACAGGCACTCCATATAATCTTAGCTTCACTAGGCTCGTAGCTCAGCTGGTTAGAGCACCACCTTGACATGGTGGGGGTCGTTGGTTCGAGTCCAATCGAGCCTACCAACGAATTGAGAGTGCCCGGTTTCCGGGTGTTCGATGCAGTAAATAACTCAACGCAAACAAGGCGAATACGGTTATGACACCGCGAACGTTGACCGAAACCTTTTCGGAGCGACGCTAGTCGAGGAACGTTTTCGCCCTTTCAGTTTGAGTGAAGTATCGAATGCGGCCCCTCGAAAGCGGGGCCGCATTTTTTTTGTCGCGAAATTTTCGCGCGTGACTTTGATATCGCGTGCTTTGGTTTGCCGCCCACTGTCGGCATCACGGAGATTGCCATGGTTTCGATACGCTTGCCTGACGGCTCAGTTCGACAATACGAGCATCCGGTGACAGTTGCCGAGGTTGCAGCCTCGATCGGTCCCGGCCTTGCAAAGGCTGCGCTTGGCGGCAAGCTCGACGGCGAGCTCGTCGACACGTCCACGGTCATCGATCGCGATGCAGCACTCGCGATCGTCACGGACAAGGATGCCGACGGTCTCGACATCATTCGTCACTCGACCGCGCACTTGCTCGCGTATGCCGTGAAGGAACTGTATCCGGATGCGCAGGTGACGATCGGCCCGGTGATCGACAACGGTTTCTACTACGACTTCTCGTATAACCGCCCGTTCACGCCTGAAGATCTGGAAAAGATCGAAACGCGGATGCAGGAGATCGTGAAGAAGGACGAGCCGGTGACGCGCCGCGTCGTGTCGCGCGACGAGGCGGCCGGCTATTTCCGCAGCATCGGCGAGAAGTACAAGGCCGAGATCATCGAATCGATTCCGCAAAGCGACGAAATCAAGCTGTACTCGCACGGTGGCTTCACCGATCTGTGCCGCGGCCCGCACGTGCCGTCGACCGGCAAGCTGAAGGTCTTCAAGCTGATGAAGGTCGCGGGCGCGTACTGGCGCGGCGACTCGAAGAACGAGCAGCTGCAGCGCATCTACGGCACGGCCTGGACGAAGAAGGAAGACCAGGATCAATACCTGCACATGCTCGAGGAAGCGGAAAAGCGTGACCACCGCAAGCTCGGCAAGCAGCTCGACCTGTTCCACATGCAGGAAGAGTCGCCGGGCATGGTGTTCTGGCATCCGAAGGGCTGGGCACTGTGGCAGCAGGTCGAGCAGTACATGCGCCGCCGCGTGAACGAAGCCGGCTACCTCGAGATCAAGACGCCGATGATCATGGACCGCTCGCTATGGGAAGCGTCGGGCCACTGGCAGAACTACCGCGAGAACATGTTCACGACGGAGTCGGAGAAGCGCGACTACGCGATCAAGCCGATGAACTGTCCGGGGCACGTCCAGGTGTTCAAGCACGGCCTGCGCTCGTACCGCGACCTGCCGCTGCGCTACGCGGAATTCGGTTCGTGCCACCGCAACGAGGCATCGGGCGCGCTGCATGGCCTGATGCGCGTGCGCGGCTTCGTGCAGGACGATGCGCACATCTTCTGTACGGAAGACCAGATCATTGCCGAGTCGATCGCGTTCAACAAGCTGGCGATGAGCGTGTACGGCGATTTCGGCTTCGACCACATCGACATCAAGCTGTCGTTGCGTCCCGAGCAGCGCATGGGTTCCGACGAAACGTGGGACCGTGCCGAGCAGGGGTTGCGCGAAGCGCTGACGGCTTGCGGCCTGACGTGGGAAGAGTTGCCGGGCGAAGGCGCGTTCTATGGTCCGAAGATCGAGTACCACATCAAGGACGCGCTCGGCCGCTCGTGGCAGTGCGGCACGCTGCAGCTCGACATGATGCTGCCGGAGCGTCTTGGTGCCGAGTATGTCGCGGAAGACAACAGCCGCCGCCGGCCGGTCATGCTGCACCGTGCGATCGTCGGTTCGATGGAGCGATTCCTCGGCATTCTGATCGAGCACCATGCCGGTGCGATGCCGGCCTGGCTCGCGCCGTACCAGGCAATTGTGCTCAATATCGCCGAAAGTCAGGCCGAATATGCACAATCTCTGACCCAAACGTTGCAAAAACAAGGGGTTAGAGTGGCGGCCGATTTGCGCAACGAGAAGATTAGCTATAAAATACGCGAGCACACGCTGGAAAAGGTCCCTTATCTCCTCGTCGTGGGTGATAAGGAGCGTGATGCGCAAACGGTAGCCGTGCGTGCCCGTGGCGGCGTCGATCTTGGCGTTATGCCGATCGAAGCCTTCGTTGAGCGTCTGCAGGAAGACCTGCGCTCGTTCAAGTAACCGCCCTGGCAGCGCGGCTCGTTTTTTTAATTTTTAGAGGAAACGTAACATCGCTACTGATAAGTCGTCGCATCGCATCAACGGTGAAATCACTGCGCCGGAAGTGCGTCTGGTCGGGCTCGAGAACGAACCGCTCGGTATCGTAAAACTCGCTGATGCTTTCCGTAAATCGGAAGAGCTGGATGTCGATCTGGTGGAAATCGCGCCGCAAGCGGTTCCGCCGGTCTGCCGTCTGATGGACTACGGCAAGTTCAAGTATCAGGAGTCCAAGAAGCAGCACGAAGCGAAGCTGAAGCAGAAGGTCATCCAGGTGAAGGAAGTCAAGTTCCGCCCGGGTACCGATGACGGGGATTACAACGTCAAGCTCCGCAATCTCGTGCGCTTCCTCGAAGAGGGCGACAAGACGAAGATCACGTTGCGTTTCCGCGGCCGCGAAATGGCTCACCAGGAAATCGGTATGCGGATGCTTGAGCGTCTGCGCACGGATCTCGAGGAAGTCGGCCAGGTCGAGCAGATGCCGAAGATGGAAGGGCGCCAGATGATCATGGTGCTCTCGCCGAAGAAAAAGAAGTAACGGGCCCGCGCGCCATGCGCGCAGGTTCGACAGTGGTTCGGTGCGTGGCCCGGTCAGGGCGGCGTGCCAACAATGACGGCGGCTGCGCAAGCGGGTCGCCGTACACAAGTGGACTGGGTTTCGAAGGGCGGGTCAAGGGCGCAAGCCAACCGCACACCCATCGCCATCTAATAAACTGGAGTTGTTCGTCATGCCTAAGATGAAGACCAAGAAGAGTGCTGCAAAGCGCTTCGTGGTGCGTCCGGGCGGTACCGTCAAGCGCGGTCAAGCCTTCAAGCGTCACATCCTGACCAAGAAAACCACGAAGAACAAGCGTCACCTGCGCGGCGCAACGGCAGTTCATGATTCCGATCTGAACTCCGTCCGCGCGATGCTGCCGTTCGCGTAACCCCTCAACTGATACTCTAAGGAGAGAAACATGCCTCGAGTCAAACGTGGGGTAACCGCACGGGCCCGCCACAAGAAGATCATCAACCTGGCCAAGGGTTATCGCGGCCGTCGCAATAACGTCTACCGCATCGCCAAGCAGGCGGTGATGCGCGCTGGTCAGTACGCGTACCGCGATCGCCGCAACAAGAAGCGTGTGTTCCGCGCACTGTGGATCACGCGTATCAACGCGGCAGTTCGCCAGCACGACATGACCTACAGCGTGTTCATCAACGGCCTGAAGAAGGCTTCGATCGAACTCGACCGTAAGGTCCTGGCCGACATGGCGGTGTTCGACAAGGCTGCTTTTGCTGCGATCGTCAAGCAGGTGAAAGCCGCCGTTGCAGCCTAATTGCGAAATTAGCACTGCGTGGTGAGTTGCAGCGAGGTTCCGGTAGTCTCGGCCGCTGCAGCGAAAACGGGGCTCTTCCGAGCCCCTTTTTTGTTTGGCGGGCAGATTCGCTCGCCAAGACCAAATGACGTTGGAAATGATGGGATCTATGGATCTGGACCAGATTGTCGCCGACGCGCAGCAGTCCTTCGAACAGGCTGCCGACATCACCACGCTCGAAAACGAGAAAGCACGATTTCTCGGCAAGTCGGGTGCGCTGACCGAGTTGCTCAAGGGCCTCGGCAAGCTCGATCCCGAAGCACGCAAGACCGAAGGCGCACGCATCAACGTTGCGAAGCAGCAGGTTGAAGCCGCGCTGACCGCACGTCGCCAGGCGCTCGCCGACGCGCTGCTGAATCAGCGCCTCACTGCCGAAGCGATCGACGTGACGTTGCCGGGCCGCGGCGCCGGTGCAGGCAGCCTGCACCCCGTGATGCGCACGTGGGAGCGTGTCGAACAGATTTTCGGCTCGATCGGTTTCGACGTGGCCGACGGCCCCGAAATCGAGACCGACTGGTACAACTTCACGTCGCTGAACAGCCCGGAGAACCATCCGGCGCGTTCGATGCAGGACACCTTCTACGTCGAAGGCAAGGATGCCGACGGCCGCCAGCTGCTGCTGCGCACGCACACGAGCCCGATGCAGGTGCGTTACGCGCGCATGAACCGTCCGCCGATCAAGGTGATCGCGCCGGGCCGCACGTATCGCGTCGACAGCGATGCGACTCACTCGCCGATGTTCAATCAGGTCGAGGGGCTGTGGATCGACGAGAACATCAGCTTTGCCGACCTCAAGGGCGTCTATACCGACTTCCTGAAGAAATTCTTCGAGCGCGACGACATCCTCGTGCGCTTCCGTCCGTCGTATTTCCCGTTCACGGAACCGTCGGCCGAGATCGACATGATGTTCGAGCACGGCAAGAACGCCGGTAAATGGCTCGAGATCTCGGGCTCGGGGCAGGTGCATCCGACCGTGATCCGCAACATGGGCCTCGATCCCGAGCGCTACATCGGCTTCGCGTTCGGCAGCGGCCTCGAGCGCCTGACGATGCTGCGCTACGGCGTGCAGGATCTCCGGCTGTTCTTCGAGAACGACCTGCGTTTCCTGCGCCAGTTCGCATAACGCACGCGCCGCGCCGACATGTGCCCGCGCACGCCCCGCCGGACGTAACCGACGGGGCCCGGGCGTCGATCTAACCTGTTTCGAACGTAGACATCCATGCAATTCCCTGAATCCTGGTTGAGAACCTTTGTCGACCCGCAGCTGACGACCGACGAACTGTCGCACGCGCTGACGATGGCGGGGCTCGAAGTCGAATCGCTGAGCAAGGCTGCGCCGCCGACGTCGAAGATCGTCGTCGGCCGCGTGCTCGAAGTCGTCAAGCATCCGGATGCGGACAAGCTCAATGTCTGCCAGGTCGACGCCGGCACCGGCGCGACGCTGAATATCGTGTGCGGCGCACCGAACGTGGCGCCCGGCATCAAGGTGCCGGTCGCGCTGGTCGGCGCGGAGCTGCCGCCGGCAGAAGAGGGCGGCACGCCGTTCGCGATCAAGCTGTCGAAGCTGCGCGGCGTGGAGAGCCAGGGAATGCTGTGCTCGGCGCGCGAGCTGAAGCTGTCCGAAGATCACAGCGGCCTGCTGATCCTGCCGGAAGACACGCCGGTCGGCCAGGACATCCGCGATACGCTCAATCTCGACGACACGATCTTTGAAATCAAGCTGACGCCGAACAAGGCCGACTGCCTGTCGGTGTTCGGCATCGCACGCGAGACGGCCGCCATTACCGGCGTGCCGCTGACGCCGGTCGATATTCGTCCGGCGCGCGTCGAGCTCGACGAGACGCTGCCTGTGCGTATCGCGGCGCCCGATCTGTGCGGCCGCTTCTCGGGCCGCGTGATCCGCGGCGTGAACGCGCACGCGAAGACGCCGCAATGGATGGTCGAGCGCCTCGAGCGTTCGGGCCAGCGCAGCGTGTCGGCGCTGGTCGACATCTCGAACTACGTGATGTTCGAGCTTGGCCGTCCGTCGCACGTGTTCGACCTGGACAAGATCCACGGCGGCATCGAAGTGCGTTGGGGCAAGCGCGGGGAGTCGCTGAAGCTGCTGAACGGCAACACGATCGAACTCGACGAAACGGTCGGCGTGATCGCGGACGACCATCAGGTCGAAAGCCTCGCGGGCATCATGGGCGGCGACAGCACGGCCGTCACGCTCGACACGACCAACATCTACCTGGAAGCCGCGTTCTGGTGGCCGGACAGCATCCGCGGCCGTGCGCGCAAGTACAACTTCTCGACCGATGCAGCCCATCGCTTCGAGCGCGGCGTCGATTATGCGACGACCGTCGAGCACGTCGAGCGCATCACGCAGCTGATTCTCGAGATTTGCGGCGGCAAGGCCGGCCCGGTCGACGACCAGGCGGTGAACCTGCCGCAGCGCCCGCCGGTGAAGATGCGCGTGTCGCGCGCGAACCGCATCATCGGCGTGAAGATCGACGCCGACGAGATCGCGAACATCTTCACGCGCCTGCGCCTGCCGTTCGAGCGCGAGGACGACGCATTCCTGGTCACGCCGCCGTCGCACCGCTTCGACATCGAGATCGAAGAAGACCTGATCGAGGAAGTGGCGCGCATTTACGGGTTCGAGAGGATCCCCGCGCGTCCGCCGGTCGCGACGAGCGAGATGCGCGCGACCAACGAGACGCAGCGTTCGATCCACGACATCCGTCATGCGCTTGCGGCGCGCGACTATGCTGAAACGGTCAACTTCAGCTTCGTCGATGCGGAGTGGGAGCACGACTTCGCCGGCAACGACAACCCGATCCGCCTGCTGAACCCGATCGCGAGCCAGCTGTCGGTGATGCGCACGACGCTGTTCGGCAGCCTGATCTCCGTGCTGCGCCACAACCTGAACCGTCGCGCGGATCGCGTGCGCGTGTTCGAGGCCGGCCGTGTGTTCCTCGCCGATCCGTCGGTGAAGGCCGGCGAGCTGACCGTCGAAGGCTACACGCAACCGAAGCGTGTCGGCGCGCTCGCCTATGGCCCGGCAGTCGACGAGCAATGGGGCGTGGCGACCCGCGCGGTCGATTTCTTCGACGTGAAGGGCGATCTCGAGGCACTGCTCGCGCCGGCCGCCGCACGCTTCGTGAAGGCCGAGCATCCGGCCCTCCATCCGGGCCGCAGCGCGCGCATCGAAGTCGACGGCCGCGCGGCAGGCTGGATCGGCGAGCTGCATCCGCGCCTGATGCAGAAGTACGAGCTGCCGCACGCGCCGGTGATGTTCGAAATCGACGCGGACGCGCTGATCGCACGTGCGCTGCCGGCGCCGACCGACGTGTCGAAATTCCCGCCGGTAAGGCGCGATATCGCCGTTGTGGTCGATCAGGCGGTCGAGGTTCAGGCACTTTTCGACGAAATGAAGAAGGCGCTGGCCGAAGACGCCTGCCGATTCGTTCAGAAGGTTGTACTCTTCGACGAATTTCGTGCAAAATCAAATACTTCCGGTGGTCTTGCCGCGCACGAGAAGAGCCTTGCCTTCCGCGTGACGTTGCAGGACGCGGCTGGCACGCTACAGGACGAGGTCGTCGATCAGGCGATCCACACGCTGGTCGAGCGAATGGCTCGTGCTGGTGCCCGCCTGCGCGGCTAAGGAGAGGGGCCGCCCGTTCGCGGGTGGCTTTTCCCATCGCAAGTTTTGGTTTAACGCGCTGTATGGCAGATATGAACGACATGACCTCGAGTGAATTCGAAGCCCTCCTGACGGCGCAACGCAGTGCCATGAACCGCGACGCTTCGGCGCCGGCGTCCGCCGAGACGCCGACGCTGACGAAAGCGGAGCTGGCGGAGTTGCTGTTCGACAGTGTCGGGCTGAACAAGCGTGAAGCGAAGGACATGGTCGAGGCGTTTTTCGAAGTGATCCGCGACGCGCTCGAAAACGGTGAAAGCGTCAAGCTGTCGGGATTCGGCAACTTCCAGCTGCGCGACAAGCCGCAGCGTCCGGGCCGCAATCCGAAGACGGGCGAGGCGATTCCGATCGCGGCTCGCCGGGTGGTAACCTTCCACGCGAGCCAGAAGCTGAAGGCGCTGGTCGAAAACGGCGCGGAGTAACGCCCGCGCGCGCCGACGTCTCCGCGCGGCCCCCGCGCACCCTTTACCGACGGTTAACCGACGATGACCACTACGGTTGAGAAAGTCGTCTTGCCTCCGATTCCCGCGAAGCGCTACTTCACGATCGGCGAAGTCAGCGAACTGTGCGGGGTCAAGCCGCACGTGCTGCGTTACTGGGAACAGGAGTTCACGCAGTTGCGGCCGGTGAAGCGGCGCGGCAATCGCCGGTATTACCAGCACCACGAAGTCCTGCTGATCCGGCGGATTCGCGAGTTGCTGTACGAACAGGGGTTCACGATCAATGGGGCGCGCAACCGGCTCGATTCACCAGGCAGCGAACGCGCTGCCGCCGAGCCGGCCGAGCCGGAAGTGCCGGTCGCCGAAGCGCATGCAGCGGGCAAGCCGGGCGCAACGGTCGATGTGATCGCGTTGCGGCAGGCACTCCTCGACGTGATCGACGGATTGAAACACGACTGAGCGCGATGCCCGATTCAGGAACAAGCCCGGTTGGCGAATGAAACGCCACCGGGCTTTTTCACGCCTGCGCCCTGCGCACGTCAGCGCGATGCGAGTGGATTCGGCTTGCCCATGTCGACGACCAGCGTGCCATCCGGCAGCATCCGCACCGACCCCTGCGCGACCTGGCTGCGGTAGCCGTACAGGTCGAAACGCATCGGGCCGGCCTCGGCCGAATTCCGGATCAACGCGCGCACGTTCAGCTCCAGCACGTTGAACATCTTCATGTCGCCACCTTCCATCCACATGTAGCTCGGCGCGTCGATCTGCGGCCGCTTCGGTGCGGGCGCGTCGGCGGCGCGCCGGAACGTGAGCCGCAATCCGTCGCGTTCGACCGTCGCATGGCCGAGCTTGCCGTTCAGCACCGGCGGCGGAAATACGGTGTACTGATCGAGCACGAGCGTGTCGCCGCGCAGTTCCGCGCCGCGGCGCTGCAGCGGCGTCAGCGACGCGAGTTCGATGCCGAGCGAGCGCAGCAGCTTCGCTTGCGGGATGCCCAGCACCGACACTTGCGACGGCTTGAACGCGAGGTGCCGGTCGTCGAGCACCGACAGCGAGCCCTTCATGTCGGTCGGCAGCCATACGCCGGGCACGTGATTCCAGAGCTTGATGCCGCCCTGGACCCGCAAATCCCCGCCATCCGCGCTCAATTGCAGGTCGTTCAGCGAGCGCGGCGCGTAGTCGAGCAGGTAGTCGTTGAAGAGCGCCGACATCGCCTTCCACGATTCGACGACCGTCCCGCCGAGAATGCGGATGTCGTACTGGTTCGGATCGTCGAGGTCGACAGGTTCGCCGGGCCGTTTCGCGATCATCTGGACGTCGAGATCCTCGACATGGAAGCCGATGTCGCCGGACAGGTTGAAGTCGACGTTGTGCAGGTGGATCGTCGGATTGCGGTTCGACACGTGGCGTTCGTTGAACGGCGTGGCCGACGCGCGCCGCATCGCGACTTTCTGCATGCCGGGCTGCGGTGCGCTGGCCGCGAGCGCAAACGCTTCCCAGTGCTGGCGCGAATCGCGCAACGCGCTCTGCTGCGCGGCGAGGAAGCTGTCGTTCAGGCGAGCGGCCGCATTGCCGAGCGCGGCGCCGCTTGCCGGGCCGGCATACGACGGCATCCGGATCGCCATCGCGCCGCTTTCGTCGAAATTGAAATAGCCGGCCGACACCTGATCACGATAGTGATACAGGTCGAACACGAAATGCTGGTCGCGTTTCGCCGGATCGACGGGGCCGATCAGGATGTCGGCGTTCATCGGCATCGAGCGCATGAATTTCACGTCGCCGCCGCGAATGTACATCGCCTGTTGCGGTGCGTTCGGCGGCAGCGCGAAGCCGGCATGCGAGCCGTCGTCGAGCGTCAGGTCGAGGCCGGCCGGCGTCACGCGCAGCGCGGTGATCCGGATTTTCAGCCGCGGCGGCGGCATCAGCTTGTCGACCGACATCACGAGGTCGTCGCCGGCGAGCCGTGCGATCGGTGTCTCGACCTTCAGCAGATCGGCCATCTTCACGTTGGCCGCACGCATCACCGGCTCCGCATTGATTCCCGACACGCGCACGCCGGTCGGGTGGAACACGAGCTGGCTGCCGTCACGGATCGCGAGCGAGCCGGTCAGCGAGAACGGTACCCAGCCGTCGCGCTGCATCTCGCCTTGCAGATGGATCACGCCGTCGCCGGCCGAGACCGCGAGCTTGCGCAGCGGCGCATTGCGGTAGCCGAAGATGTAGGTGTTGAAGAGCGCGGTCAGCTTCGCGTTGTCGAGTGTGACCCTGCCTTCGTGCACGTCGATCTCGAAGCTCGTCGGATCGTCGAACACGATCGGCGCGCCGGTTTGCGTCGGCACCAGTGTCGCGGACAGTTGATGGATGAAGAAGCCGAGGTTGTTGACGATGCGGAAATCGACGTCGCGCAGAAACGTCATCGCGCCGTTCTGGCCCGAGTCGCGCAGCGTGAACGGGCGCGGCTGCGTCAGACTGATCGATGCGAGCGACGGCACGGTACGGGCGATCTGTTGCTCGTGGGCGAGGCGTTCGGCTTTGGTGCGCTCGATCTTCGTCGAGGCGATCGACGCATTGCCGTCGCGCTGCGCGGCCGATTCCGCGCAGCCGGTGCAGAGCAGCGCGAGCCCCAGCGCGCCGCAGCCGAGTGCACGGGAGATGCCGTAGGAAACCGGGGCGGCCGCGCGTTGCGGGCCGGACATCCAGTCGAACATTGCCAAAGGCGTGCGATGGCCGCGCCGGACCGCATTCCGCATCGTCTGTCTCCATGTCTTGTCGTGATCGGCGAGGGCGCGCGGCCAATGCACGGCGCCAGCGTCGATGCCGTGCAGTGTGTCATAGCGCGCTAGAGCGGCGTTACCAAACAGCGGTGGCCGGGCCGGCGCGGCGCGGGGCGCGACGCGACAATGGATTCGCGGCTGCAGGGCCGTGAGATCAAACGGTCGTTTGGTTTTTTCGGTCGGGTGGATGGCGCGTCCTGGGCCGGATCGGCAAACCCGGCGCCGGCGTTGGCATTGGCATTGGCGTTGGCGTTGGCATTGGCGGACGCGGGTTTGCGGGCCGGATGACGACAGTTTCAGCATTGGCGTGCAGCCCGCCACGGCGGCGGCCGACGCTGTCTCGCTATCGCCGCCCGCGGCCCGTCACACCAGCATGCGCTGCCGGATCGCATTCAGGGTCGCCTGGTGAAGGCCACGGCAGCCGCGCCGCTGGTCGGAGGCGGGGCGAGATTGGCCACGCCGAGCACGTTGAGGTTCTGCCGGGTGGCGCCGGCCAGCGGTACGTCCGGCTGCGTATGGATTTCGGCTGTCGTGCGCAGATCGCGGACCTGCGTGATGCCGAGCGTGTCGATCGTTGCGAGGTCGGCTGCGGACAGCGCGAGCGCGGACGACCGGTAGAGCGCGCCTTTTTTCATCGCTGCGCCGCTCGTCGTGGCGTAGCCCGTTCCGTCCGGCCCCGCGGTGTCACGAAAGTTCGCTGCCGAAGCGAGCCGGGGCGTCGTGACGGGCGCGACCGAGATCGCGTCGCCGCCGCAGGCGGACAGCAGCGACGCGCTGCCCAACGCGATGCCTAGCGTGCCGGCGCCCAGCAGGAGAAAATGTCGACGGGGAATTGCGTGTGTCTGGTTCATGCACGGACCTTGGTCGGAGACGGTTTGCAGGAGGTCGCGACCGCGTTGGCGACCGAAACCGCTGGCGGTGTTTCCGCGCGGCGCGGCAAAGCGCAGCGGTGCCGTGTCGATCGGCATGCAGCCGGACGATGCACCGGGCGTGTCGAGTTCGCGCCGGGTAAGCGCACGGTAGCGATCCGCAGCGAAACGGCCATCGTCCTTTTCGATCAGGACGTGTGCGGGTTGCCGGTGCGATCCGTGCGTGTCGCCGTACATTCGGCGGCCGCAGCGCGGTAAGATCGGCATCAGTGGCTGTAAAGATCAATGCATGGTGGCCGACACGGGGGAGGCGTCATGGATCTGAAGGAACTCGACGTATTGGGAGCGGATGTCGGCGATCACTGGTACTACGCGTCGAAGGCGAGCGCGATCCGCCGGTTCCTGGGCACATCGGACCCGAACCGGATACTCGACGTCGGCGCGGGCTCCGGTTTCTTCTCCAGGCATCTGCTCGAGCGCACGCAGGCGACGGAAGCATGGTGCGTCGATACGAGCTACGCCGACGATACCGATGGGGAGGCGGCCGGCAAGCCCGTCCACTTTCGCCGGGCCGTCGAACGGTTCGATGCCGATCTCGTGTTGCTGATGGACGTGCTCGAGCACGTCGATGACGATGTCGGGCTGCTTGCCCGATATGTCGCGGGCGCGCCGCAGGGCAGTCGGTTCCTGATCACGGTGCCCGCGTTTCAGTTCCTGTGGAGCGCGCATGACGATTTTCTCGAGCACAAGCGCAGGTATACGCTCGAGGGCCTCGAGGACGTCGCGCGTCGCGCGGGTCTCGAGATCGAGCGCAGCGCTTACTACTTCGGCTTCACGTTTCCGCTCGCGGCGGCGTTGCGACTGGGCGAGCGGGCGCGTCGGCAACCGCGCGAGCCGGCCTCGCAATTGCGCCGCCATCATCCGGTCGTCAACGGGCTGCTCAAGCTGATCTGCCGGGCCGAGTTGCCGATGTTCCGGTTCAACCGGGTTGCGGGCCTGACGGTGATCTGTGTCGCGCGCATCCGGTGATGCACGAGGCGGTCGCACGGTTGACGTGCGGACGCGGTGGCATGCGCTGCCGGTAGCGACTCGGCCACGCCACGCTGAAAAATTTGGCGGGGAATATTCACAAAATGCATGCGACCCGTTCTAAATCGGCTAACTGTCTGTTATAATTTTCTTCTTTCGGGGCGTAGCGCAGCCTGGTAGCGTACCTGCATGGGGTGCAGGTGGTCGGAGGTTCAAATCCTCTCGCCCCGACCAGGAAAATCAAGGACTTACGGTGAAAGCCGTAAGTCCTTTTCCATTTGGGGCGGATTTTGCCCCCACATTTGCCCCCACACGATGAGTGGTTCTCGCGGGAGCGGCGCGGAACTTCCACCGAGCTATGCGGCGTCCGGATCGGAATACCGGTTGTGGCGACTTCGCCCGACCTCGCACAACCACACAGCATTGCTGACCTCGCTGTGCCACCGGCGTAAAGCTGGTCACACGTCACTCCCGCCTTTCTGTCTCAATTGAAAGGCGACCGACCGGGTTGCCACGTTTATTGTGATCGCCGTCGGCGGTCGCATCTAAATGGATCCAGAAAATGAATTCGAAGCTCCGTTCCTCGAGGCGCTCGAACTGATTCTCAGCTGCGGCAAGCGTCAGCAGGCATTGAGCTTGCCAATCCAACCGACCACGAATCATTTCCACGAATTGTTCCATCCGCACTCCAGGAGGGCGCCGGCGCCGCAATGATCGTGTGCGAACTTCTGGATTAGCCCCGGTCGCCCTGAACAATTTTCGGTTTGCGCAGAGGGCGTCCGCGTTTTCCTCTAATGGGAGGAATCGCCTTGATCAACGCATCGCGTTGCGTGATGTCGTTGCAATTCGCGGCAGTCACGATGACCGCGAGCGGGATGCCTTGCGCGTCGACGATGAGGTGAGGCTTGCACCGGTCCGTCGGGTTCGGACCGGTTTTTTCCCGCCAGCATCGTGCGAACCGAAGAACGATCGACACTGGCATATCGGTAAAGCGCGGTGACGTGCTAGGTGCATCAACCCGGGTGAACGCTCGACACGCGCTCGGCGAGCTTTGCGTCGTAGCTCGAATGCACGTGCACACGCTTCTTGTCGGGGAACGCATACATGTATGCTTTGCGCAGCGCAAGCGCAGCCTCATGAAACCCGGATAAGATTAGCCGCTGCTTGTTCGGGTAGCCTGCGATGTCGCCTGCTGCGAATATGCCAGGTCGTGAGCTTTCATAGTACGACGTATCGACGGCGATCCGTCCAGCCTGAACAGCGATCCCCCAGTTGGCGATGGAGCCGAGAGCCGCGACGAGTCCGTACAGCACGAGCAATTGATCGGCATCGATGCGCACCGAGTCGTCGGTCTGACGAATCTCGATCGATTTCAGCATTCCCCCGGGTGCATTCAGTCCGGCAATCGTGCCAACCACGAAATCCATCTCGCCTGCCGCTACCGCTTGATGTAGTCGGGCGACGCTCGAGTCCGTCGCGCTGAAGCCGCTGCGCCGATGAACGAGCGTGACATGCCTCGCGGCCGAGCGCAGCGCGAGCGCCCAGTCGAGCGCGGAGTCGCCCCCACCCGCAACCACGACGCTTTTTCCGGTAAAGGCGTGCATATCGGAAATGCCGTAATGGACGCAACGCCCCTCGAGAAGCGCCGCCTCGTCGAGGGCCAGCCGCTGCGGCACGAATGCGCCGTTGCCTGCGGCAATCAGGATCGCGGCAGCGTCGAACAGACGCCCCTTGTCGGTGCTGGCAAGCCAGCGGCCGCCCTCGAGTGGTTCGAGCTTCTCGATGCGCTCGCCGAGATGCATCGGGGGATCGAATGGGCGGCATTGTTCGACGAGCCGATTGACGAGTTCTCGTGCGGTGCACGAAGGAATCGCAGGGATATCGTAGATCGGCTTGTCTGGGTAAAGCTCGATGCATTGGCCGCCCGGGCGGTCGATCCCATCGACAATCCGGCACGAGAGCCCAAGAACGCCCGCCTCGAACGCGGCGAACAGGCCCACCGGTCCTGCGCCGATGATTAGCACATCGGTTCGCAGAGGATTCGAGATCGGCAATGTTTCCGAAGATGTCATGCGTATTCCCCATCGATATCATGCCTGCCGCGTTTCCCATGCCGGGTGAGTGCAGCACTCGCAACGACTTCGTTGCGGCGCACCGACACGGCTGGATGGATTCACATACGAACGCGCAAGCATGGGCACGAGAACGGTGTGGTCTGTTTCTCGCCAACGTGGTGGCCACTTGGTTATATCATGATGTGACATAAATCATGTGTCTTGACCTGGAGCAAAACTCGCTCGATGCCATCTCGATAGGGTGAGAGCTGATGGCCCATGAAGTGATTCGATTGCAGCAGCTTGGGCGGGATGCGATCAACGCCTATTTGTGAATTGCCCGGGTTTGGGGCACAACGGCCATGGCTTGCGGTATCGACGTGTCCGACCGCCACAAACAATGACTGGAGCCCGCAGGTGCTCCAATTCTGCGCTCGGGATACGCGACCACGAGCGGCATCGGGGAGTTCTGTCAGGCACAACGCTCGCTCGATACGAGATTCGTTCCACAGAGGAGGAACATCGTGAGTGACACAAGAATCTTCGAAATTTTCCGCTACGATCCTGACCGCGATGCAAAGCCGTACATGCAAACGTTCGAGATCGAGATAACCACCAATGACCGGATGCTGCTGGATGTCCTTGTCCGGCTCAAGGCACAGGACGAAACGCTAAGCTTTCGGCGTTCGTGCCGTGAAGGCGTGTGCGGCTCGGATGCGATGAACATCAACCGCAAGAACGGGCTTGCCTGCATCACCAACCTCAACGACCTTCCTCGCCATACGGTCCTGCGGCCGCTGCCCGGGTTGCCGGTCGTTCGCGACCTGATCGTGGACATGACCGCGTTCTTCAAGCAGTACCACTCGATCAAGCCATACCTGATCAACGACACCCCCCCGCCCGAGCGGGAAAGGCGTCAGTCACCCGAGGAACGCGATCAGCTTGACGGTCTCTACGAGTGCATCTTGTGCGCGTGTTGTTCCAGCGCGTGCCCGTCGTACTGGTGGAATCCGGATAAATATGTCGGTCCTGCCGGGCTTCTGCAAGCCTATCGCTTTCTGGTCGATTCCCGCGACGAGGGCACGGGAGAGCGGCTTGACAATCTTGATGACCCGTACCGTCTTTTCCGGTGTCGGACGATATTGAACTGCACGGACGTCTGCCCCAAAGGGCTGAATCCGGCCAAGGCAATCTCCGAGATTCGGACCATGCTTGCGCGCCGGACGATCTGAGTGCCGCAAGTCGACGTAAGGAGGCCGCGATGGCAATGCCACGGGCAACACAGGGGGAATTGATCGACGTCCGTCGTGCGGTTCTCGCCAAGGGGGCATTACGCGCGCTCGCATCCGTACCGGCACCGCTTCATCGTTGCGTATCTGGAATTCAAGAGATGGTTGCGAACAGGTTCCACAACCCGGCAGGCGTGAGCGCGGGCTGTCCTTGGAACGCATTTCTGGCGGCGTGAGCAGCGACACGTTGGCCCTGATTGAGGACGTCGATGTCGCCCCGAACGTCTGTGTTTTTGCAGAGGGTGAATGATGGAAAACTCAATGTATCCGCAGCCTGGCGCGGAACTCGCCAGACGACGCAGGGAACTTGCCCCCGAATCGCTCGCGGCATTCAGGGCTTTCAGCAACAGCGTTTTCGCGGACGGCGCACTGCCGGTGAAGACGAAGCAATTGATCGCCGTGGCCGTCGCGCACGTGACGCAGTGTCCGTATTGCATACGCGGTCACACAAAGGAGGCCTTGAAGGCCGGGGCATCGGAGAACGAGATCATGGAAGCGATCTGGGTCGCGGCCGAGATGCGCGCGGGTGCAGCCTATGCGCATTCGGCCCTGGCGCTCGACGTGATGAAGGACGAGGCGCAGCATGGCGAGCATCATTGACAACCTGAGCGCCGAACACCGACGCTTGGACCGACTCGTGCGACTGCTCGAACGCCAATCGATGCTGCGCAATGCACCGGCGGCAGCGAACGCCGCACTGCTTGTGGATGCGCTCTATTACCTGACGCGGTTTCCCGACGTGAACCACCATGCGCTGAAGGACCGCATTGTCGGCAAGCTGCTCGAGAAGAAGGTGTTGCCCCACGAATTGGGAAGTGAACTGTCGGCGCAGCACGCAACGCTGGCCCGTCAGGGCCACGAGTTGATTCAGGATCTCGAATCGATGATACGCGATGAAAATATGTCCGGAGAGCTGCTGGAATTTCGTATCCGGCTGTATGCGGAGCGGCTGCGGCATAACATGGCGCTCGAGGAACTCACGATGTTTCCCGTCGCGACGCGTGATCTGGATTCCGACGACTGGTCCTCAATTCTGCAGGCAAGCCCACATCGGTCGGCAGACCCGCTTTTTCAAACGCCGGTACATGAACGCTTCGTACAATTGCACCGCGTGATTGCCAACGAAGCCAATTGCGGATGCCGGGAAGACGACCTGTAGAGAGCCCGAGATGTGAAGGCAGGTCAGTCGCCAACTGGACTGATCCCGCCTTCAACAAGCGATCTATGACGGATCTTCTGCCGAGTCGATAACGGTCGTCACAGTCGTCGTGACTGGCCGGGGTTCCGGGTGGACGGCAGGAGGATCGCTTGCCGGAAAGCTTTCCGCCCCAGCCTCGTCGATCAGCGCCTCGAGGTGATCGGCGCGCTGACCGGCCGCGCGCTCTGCTTCATAAGAAATTTGCATGATAGGCCTCAATGATGGTCGCGATTGGGATCGAGGTTTGACGAAGCATCTTTCGGTGCCCGGCTCGTCGTCTGACGAAGTCGGCCAACGAGATTCTCGCCCAATGGTGTCACGCGAGGTTTGCCCTGGCACTTGAGACACTTGTCGATCCATACCAGATGGTGGTTCAACAATGACAGCAGGTCGCGCCATTCGGTGCTGACCTGCTCGGAGCGATGAGCGACGAGCATGAGCGTGGCGATCTCATGCGGCGTCAACGCCGGAATATTCGCGATGCAAGGGAATGACGCACCACTTCCCGGTGCAGTGCGGGTTGAAGGTTGTGCTCCCGGAGCCGAATGGTCGTCAACGCGGTCAAGTCGCCGGGACACGGCACCTTCGACGTCAAAGGGGGTTTCCATCAATGTCCTCCAGGCCGACTTTCTGAAAAGCGAGTCTCGAGCGCGACCATTGCGTGGCTATCAGTGTCCCGTCGAATCTCGAATGGAGAAAAGCCAACGTCGGTCGCCAGACGCTGCAACCCGTCAATATCGAGAATGCGGAGATCCTTGCCATGCACGTCGATCAGCCGGCGCCGCTGCAATTTCGACAACATCCGGCTGACCGTCTCGAGCTTCAACCCTAGGTAGCTGCCAATTTCCTCGCGCGTCATCTTCAGCGTGAATGCTGCTGCGGAGTACCCGCGCGTCTGCCAGCGCCGCGACAGGTCGGCGAGAAAAGTGGCCACGCGCTCTTCGGCCGTCGTGGTGCCAAGCAGCATCATGAGGGCGGATTCGCGCACGATTTCGGCGCCCAGCATCTGGTGTACGTGACGCTGGATCGCGGTTACTTCCCGGCACAGCATCTCGAGCAGATCGAATGGCATGACGCACACCGAGCTGTCTTCCAACGCGATCGCCTCGCAGCTGTGACTTCCACGGGCAATGCCGTCGATGCCAAGCGTGTCGCCCACGATGCCAAAGCCTGTGACTTGTTCGCGCCCGTCGCGATGCATGACGACGGTCTTGAACGAACCGGCGCGGACCGCATAGATGCTCCTGAAGCTGTCACCTGGACGATACAGAGCATGCCCACGACGCACGGCGCGGATACACCGCACCGCATTGTCGAGTTGCTCCAGGGCTGAGGTGTCGATCGCACTGACGGTGCACAGTCCTGCCATCGCACAGTGCTTGCAGGCGGCGTCTGTCGATTGCCTTTCGTGGCCGCTGAAGCGCTCTGCAGTGCCGAACACGTCGAAGATATATTGCCGGGAGCGATCGGGAAGGACGTCCTCTGGATTTCGCATGATCGTTTTCTCCTGATCACTGGGGCGTAAGGGAGCGTCGGGTGACCATGGCAAGCACGCCGAACAGCGCGCCTCCCAGGTAGAACGGCCGGACGCCGAGTCTCAGGACGGGCAGTTCCGACGCCGGAGACTCGGACGACGACAGGTGCGGCAGATGCATTTTCACTTTCGGATTCCTGAACGGTGACTTGTACGGCCAGTCGGCCGCGACACGGCCACAGGCACCCGCTCGTGATGGGTAGCCAAATCCAGTGCAGATCCCGTTGCGGTGGGCGCTGCTATGGCCTCCTGCAATGTCATCGTGTCGAGTTCACGAAGAAAGGCATTCATTGCCCGATACAACCGGTGCCGGAGATTGCACGCTGGGAAGATCGCGCAGTCATGCGGGGCGGTTATGTCATGGCATCGAACGACAGTGAAATCCTTCTCGGCAAAACGCACGATCTCGCCGAGCGAGATGTGCTCGGGTGCGCGCACCAGGCGAGCGCCACCGGCCCGGCCACGTGTCGTCTCGATAAGCCCGGACAGGCTCAACTCGTGGACGATCTTCGTAAGATGATTGCGCGAGATCCGGTAGGCTTTCGCAATTTCGTCGATGGTTGCAACGCTACCGTCCGGATACCTCAAAGCGAGATACATCATTACCCGAAGCGAGTAGTCGGTGTAGACAGTCAGGTGCATGGCCGTTCCATCCCCCCAGGCAGCCCGGGCGGCCAAGATTCGCTCGCGCGGGCCAGTGGTCCTTACCTGGGAACAAATAACATGCATTCACAGTACATTATTAAATCCCTGTCCTCAACGAAGCTGATCTGGCTCGCGTCCGGGGTGGTGCGTCTCGTGTGGCTTCGGTTGCGCTGCTCATTTTGGCGATTGCTGGGCGGCATTCAGCCCTGTGATGCTTGATCCATCAGCCTCGCAGGCATTGTCGTGGTGAATCGGTAACGGGAGATCGCGCGTCTATGGGTGACGAAATTCGGCGCTATCGACGGACTCGTTCACCACCGTGCGGCGAAATGACTCGGGACGAGCTTGGGACGTGATCGTTTGCTCTTCTTCATCGGCATATCGACGGACTTTAACGCTCATCGTAAGCCTGGCACACGAAATCTCGGATAGGTCCTCGGTAGGACTTCTCAGTGTCACCTATGCATGAGCAATGCCGACATGTACCAGGTCTTTCGGAAAATTTATTGGATAACCATACGTCTCGTCGTTAATGCGCTTCGTGACGGGGCCGCGCATTACGACGTGCTGATCGTCACTCCTTTTCCGTGATGAGCTGGGCGACCGCGGTTGAATAGGGGCCGGTGCGATGACGGGACGCGGATTTCGGTGGTTCTCGATCCCGCGTCACGTGGAGCTTGCGATACCGGGCGCGTGTTCGGGTGGCGTCGCATGCGCGATCCGCCTGCAAGTGCATTCGCAGCGTTGCCTGTGTAGCGCGATGTCCGATAGGCGGGATGTCGTCGTGTCGACGGCAGCCATCGGGATTTCGCGCTTTATCGCGATTCCGCGACCTCGCCGCGCAAACGAGGATCGTCGGCGGCTTGGCGCCGACCCTTCGGTTTCGGAGTCGGAGCTTCGTTATCCGACGCCGTGCGGCTCGACTCTTCGCGTACGGTATGCGCCTCCTGTCGAAACCGAACAAGTCACCATGTCGAAAATATCGGCGGAAAGCGGCGTCCAGACGCTTCCTGATCTCGCATTGTCGACAACCGGCGCTGCAAAGATCATGAGAATGCCGGCGCGTCCCCGGACGAAGTCAGGTCATGGCTTCGAGGAATTGAAGTCAACGGGCGCGCAGGGCAAGCAACCTGCGATGGATCGCCCGAAGATGATGCGCACACCGCTTACGCGCGAGCGGCTGCATCGCCTGCGCCACGAACTGGGCAAGATCAGCCCGTCGCCGTCGACTATCGAACAGGCGCGGGCCGAAATCATCAAGGCGATGGCGCGCGCGAATCTCGCCGCGTGGCGCGTGCCTGGACTCACCGGCGAATCCGCCATCCATTACACGGACGGCTCGGTGCAGGTCAGTCTTATCGCACACGAGATCGTTTTCAATAGTACCGGTGCGTTCCAGATCGTCGACACCCATCCGCCCGGCATGCCGTACTTCGAAATGTGCGGGCGTGACGGCGCGGCTTTTGCATCGCCTTGCGGGGTGCGTGCGAAAGCATATCGTAATGTCGGGTCGCCACGAGACGAAGCCGCCGAACGCGGAAGCCTCGAGCGTCCGCGGCGCGCCTAGAATTTTTTGCGTCGTTCGCAACTTCTCTTGCCGGTGGCGACACTTACGGTCATCCACACAATCTGGCGGATTGCGATTCCGGCGATATGTCACCAGAACCGATACTTTCAGGCAACGTCTGTCATGCCGCGCGCAGCGTCGACGCGGAGGATGCCGCATTGCTGCAGCGCATCTCGGCGGCAGACAAGTCTGCGCTGGCCGCGCTCTATCGCGCGTATCACCGGCGGCTGGTCCGTTTTCTCGGTCGCTTCACCCGGCGCGACGACGTGATCGAAGAGGTCATCAACGACACTTTCATGGTCGTCTGGCAAAAAGCGGGCGAGTTTCGCGGCCAATCACGCGTGTCGACGTGGCTCATGGGCATTGCGTACCGCGTCACGTTGAAAGCGCTACGCCAGGGTGGCTTGCCGGCGGAACAGCAGCACGACTACGACGGGCCATGCGTCGAGCCGTTCGCCGAACACGAAACGATCGACTGGGTGACCAAGGGGCTGACCAGGCTGTCCCCGGAGCAACGCATCGTGATGGAGCTGGCCTATGTGATGGGCCACTCGCTCGAAGAGATTGCGGAGATAACCGAAAGCCCTGTCAGTACCGTGAAGGCCAGAATGTTTCATGCGCGGGTCAAGCTGCGCAATCTGCTGCCGGCGCTTGCCGGCGTTGATGGGAGCGCTCGATGAGCAATCCACCCGAGAGCGAACTCGTTCATCTGCATGTCTGGGAACTGTTGCCGTGGATCGTCAACGGCCGGGCGTCCGATGCCGAACGCAAGCTGGTCGACGCGCACGTGCGCGATTGCGAGCAATGCCAGGCCGAACTCGCGTCGCAGCGCAAGCTGTGCGCGGCGATGGCGTCGCGCGAGGCGGCCGGCCCCGACGTCGAACGCGGTCTCGATCATTTGTGGGAGCGTTTTGACGAAGCGGCGCAGCCGGCCCTTCGCACCGGCACCTCGTCGAAAGCACCCTGGCGCGGCCGCATGACGGCGATCGCGTGCGGTCTCGCGGCCGTCGCGCTGCTGGAGACGGGCGCGCTGGCGACGCTGGGCTTCAGNCGCGCCGGCAAACTACCGCACCCTGTCCGAGGCCGATGCGGGCGCCGCTCCCGCGACGATCCGGCTCGTCGCCGATCCCGCCATGCCCGTCGGCCGACTGCAGGCGCTACTGGTGCAGCTACACCTGCAGATCGTCGGCGGCCCGAGCGAAAACGGCGTCTACTCGCTGGCGCCGCTCACGCAGGTTGCTGCGGGCGACGTCGCAAAGCAGCTACGCGTATTGCGTGCCGCATCCGGCGTGCGCTTCGCGGAGCCGGTCGGGGAGGGCGCCAGCGGTCCCTGACAATTCCTTGTCGATTTTTTTGCGTTCGGGTTTATCGGTTAAGATCGGCGCAGCCCCGTCGTCGCGCTCGCGCGCCTCGGGCTCGCCGGATGGCTTGAATAATGCCATTGCTTTTCCATCCCACCCGGATTCCTGCACGACAAGATGGCGTCGAGGTTTGGTTCAATCGCGCTTTGCGCCGGCGCGGCGCGCCCGTCAGCGCGCCGCATCCGATGGTATGCGTCGTTCGCACTACTTGCCTCGTGGTCCATGGCTGCGCCGCGGCTCGCGCTGGCGGCGAGCGAAGACTGGCAATTCGAGGCGGGTATCGCTTCCGACAAGGTCACGCGTGGCATGGACATCAGCTATCACCAGCCGTCCGCGAGTTTCGCGGGGAACTGGTATCCCGGCAACGGTCTCTTTGCGGGCGCGTCGGCATCCACGATCAGATGGGGCGCGTCGCCGACCACGGGCGTGGAATTCGTCGCCAACGCCGGCTACGGCTGGCGCGTGTCGGGCGACTGGACCGCGCAAGCCATGCTGTCGCACTATCAATTCACCCGCGTGCCGTCGGCAGTCCGTTTCAATTACGACGAACTGGTGCTGACGGCGGGCTGGCGCGATTCGGTGTTCGCGTCAGTTGCGCTGTCGCCGAATACCGGGTTTGGCCCGTCGCCGAGCGCGCGCGCGATTTCCTACGATCTGGTGGGCCGCCTGCCGCTCGTCCACGGCTGGACCGCGACGGCGGGGATCGGCTACTACGATCTGCATTCAGTGATCGGCATCGGTTATGTATACGGCAACGTCGGGTTGACCTGGCAGTTCAATGCGTGGCAGTTCGATCTGTCGTATATCGCGACGAACAGCGAGGCGAAGACGACGCTTGGCCCGGGCGCGTCGAATCGGTGGATTGCCGATGCGATCTGGCATTTCTGAGTTGCGCGGCAACTTTTCTTGCGCGCACGCGCACCTACGGCTGTCCCAATGTTGAGTCGGATTGTCATGAAGCCCACGCAGCGCCGGCATTTCAATGAGCTCGCCAGTTCCGCTCCGGCGCGGCATGGCAACGACCGCGGCAAGGCACGCGCGGTCGGAGCGGGCCGACTGGTGCGCTGGCTCGCGCATCGGCTGCTGTTGGGCGCGGCCCTGGTCATGTCCGGATGCGCGCTCGTGCCCGCCACGCCGGACCCGGTTGCCGCCACCCAGCAGATGAAAGCGCGCCCCGAGCGGATGATCGTGCTGGCGGTCAGGAATCCGCCGGAAACGCTGATGCTGCGCGCGGGCACGACGGCGGGCGGCTATGGCGCGCCGGGCGGCTATTCGGCGGGCGGCAGCGCCCGGGCTCAGGTTGCCGCGATCGCGAAGCAATATGGATTGAGAGAGGTATCGGCATGGCCGATCCCGTCGCTGAAAGTGCATTGCGCGATGCTCGAAATCGCCGACGGCGCGCGCCGCAGCGAGGTGCTCGCGCGGCTCGCCGTCGATCCGCGCGTACGGCTCGCGCAACCGTTGCAGACTTTCGATCTGCTCGGCGACGCACCGCGCGACAGCGGTTACGCCGACCTGCAGCAGGGCTTTCGCGAAATCGGCGCGGACGCCGCGCAAAAAGTCGCGCGTGGCGATTCGGTGCGCGTGGCGGTGATCGACACGGGCGTTGATACGACCCATCCCGATTTGCACGGCCGCATTGTCGCGACGCGCAATTTCGTCGACCAGGACTGGAGGCAATTCAATCGCGATCTGCACGGCACGGCGGTGGCCGGCGTCATTGCAGCCGATCGCGCGGCCACGGCGGACGACAAGCCAGGCGGCATCGAAGGCGTCGCGCCGCATGCGAAGCTGATTGCGGTCAAGGCATGCTGGCAGCGGGACAATCACACCGGACACTCGGTCTGCAACTCGTTCACGCTGGCCGAGGCGGTGCAGGCGGCGCTCGAAGCGCATGCGCAGATCATCAACCTGAGTTTGGGCGGCCCCGCCGATCCGTTGTTGAAAGAACTGATCGAGCTGTCCGTGAAAAAAGGGGTGATCGTGGTCGGAGCAGTACTGCCGGATGGCGATCTGAAGGCATTTCCGGTCGGCGTGCCGGGCGTGATTGCGGTCGATTCGGCGCGCGCGGCAGGCAGCGCGCCATCCGTGGCGGGTTCTAACGTGGTTTATGCGCCTGGCCGCGACATTCTCACGCTCACGCCGGGTGGCCACTACGATTTCGTTTCGGGCTCGTCGTTCGCGACGGCGAATGTGACCGGCACGATCGCGTTGCTTCTCGGCTTGCAGCCGAACCTCGACGCGCATTCCATCCAGACGCTGCTCGACCAGACGAGCGGCCCGAGCCGGCAGCATGCGCGCGTGATCAATGCATGCCGTGCGATCACCGCGCTTCATCATCCGTGCGCCGACCGGGCGTTCTGACAGGCGAGTGCCGTTGCCGCTTTCGCTGCGGGACGATCGGGTTCGCATGGTCGGCCAGACCCCGCGCCGGTGTCGGCGCATGCTGTCTCCAGTCAAGCCGAAAGCCTCGTGTTCGATTCCAGCGAACGACACGCGATGGCTCGCCGACGTTCCCGACGTTCCAATGGAGCCCCACGTCATGCGCGCACAACGCACAGCCGGCACGCTCGCGACCGAGCTTGCCGATCGTCACGCGTCCGGGCCGGCGACCGGCAATGTCGGTCGGTCACGGACCAAGTCGCGCTTTTCCGGGTCGGCGAACGCGATGCTGTCGCAGTTGAAGTCGATCGGCGGCTCGCGTCCTCCGACGCGCCGGGGCGCGTCAGCGCCGGTTGCGAACCGTTTGCCCGCGCCAGCGACGGTCGTGGCGAAGGAGGATCCTGTCGCGGACGCGGTCCGGTGGATCAATCATCGGCGTCGGCAAGTCGATGAACCACCCGTCGGCGTGGCAAAGCCGACTCGCGCCCGGACTGCAACAACGGCCGTGGTCTTGACGGGGCGGGCCCCGCCTGCGCCGCCGTTGGACGCGAGTGGCGGTGCTGCGCAAGTGCAAACGAACGCGACTGAGCACGCTGCGGATCATCCGGTGATCGACGCCCACGACGATCTGTTCGAACTGCCGCTGGCGGTCGCAGGGCGCGCGCCGCGAAAGACGCTGCTTCAGTTGTTTGATGAAGAGCGCGCCTTTCAGCACGCTTCGGACTTACCCGCCGGGATGCAAGCTCAAGACATCGCGGCGGCTCGCGTGGATGACGACGATCTGATCGAAGTGGATCTGCGTAGCGGCCGCATCGATGTCGGCGCCAGCGCAGCGGGGTCGTCCGGCCCAGCGGCTCCAGCCATGCTGAAAAGTACCGTGCGCAAGCCGGACGCGGCCCGACGCGACAGTGGGCGCAGCGTGAGCTGGCACCCGGATGTCCGTGACACGACATTCGCATCGGCACAGGAAAAGGGCGGCCCACGGCACCGCACGACAGACCCGGAGCTGTTCGAGATCCTGGCGAAGATCAGAGAAAACCAGGTGCTTCAGGAATTCGGCAGGTTGCCTGTCGACCGGGACGACGATGAGGGCAAGCAGGTCAATCAACGCGTGGCCGGTGCGCCGACGCCCGATCGGCCGGCGGCACACCGCGAGCAGCCGGGCGAAAGCGCATCGTCCCCGTCTTCTGCCGCGACGGCAGCAACAGCGGCGCCGGCTCACCGAGCCCGCCGCGGCGGTATCACGAGGATGCTCGGCCGTATCGTCCAGCTGCCGCGAAAACTGTGGCGTTGAGCGGCGGAATCTGGCGGCAACATCGCGGGCGGGGGCGGCGCACTTCATGCGCGCCATGTCGGCGCCACGAGCCGCCCCGAACGCTACGGCGCAACGCACGCAGGTGTGCCTGACGCGTACCTCAGAACGCTTGGAAGCACTTTCAAACGCACTTCGCCTGTTCGAGCACGGCCAGCGTCTCGCGCAGCTTGCCGCGTGCCCGGTGCATGCGCGCCTTGACCGTGGTCACCGGGCACCCGGTGATCTCCGCGATTTCTCCGGCGGAGTGTCCGAGCACATAGGCCAGCGTCATCACCAGACGCTGCTCGACCGGCAGCAGATCGAGCGCCTTCGACAACAGATCGGACAGCTCATGATCATGCCAGTACTGGGCCATCTTATCGATATGGTCGACATCGAGCGGCTCGCATTCCGAGCGGCGCAGATCGCGCAACGCGCGCAGCGCCGTGCGATACGCAATGCCGAGGATCCACGTCGAGACGCGGGCCTCGCCGCGGAAGTCGCCGGCCCGCCGCCAGATCACCATGAAGGTGTCGTTGATGATTTCTTCGATCACCTCGTTTTTCCACGTAAGCCGGGCCAGGAAGCGCGCGAGACGCCGATGGTAGAGCCGGTACAGGGCGGCGAGGGCGGAGGCGTCGCCGACCGCCACGCGATCGAGCAATGGCCTGTCGTGATCGACAGACGACGCGAAGTCCTCGCGCGTGCCAGGGTTGGCGGAGACGTGGCGCGTGACCTCGTCGATTTCATGACGTGCGGTCTCGTGGCCGCGCAGGTCGCCGATGTCGTGCATCGCACCGACGATGCCGGTGATGCGGCCGAATGGGTCGTAGACGACGCCTTTGTAAAAGCGGACCATGCGCACGACGTCGGCCCCGTTGCGCACGCCGGCCGTGTAGGTCTGGACGCCGCCGTCGAACACCAGATCCAGGTCTGCCTTGTGATAGGTGAGTGCGAGGTCGGAAGGCGCGACGTCGTAGACGGTTTTGCCGAGAATGCTGGCCCGCTCGATGCCCAGAAAGTGCTCGAAGACCCGATTGCATCCGGTGTAGAGGCCGTTCGCGTCCTTGAAGAAAACGGGCGACACCATGCCGTCCGAATGACTCTGCAACGCGGAGAACTCGGCGACGCCGCCGCGTGCGAACGACAGCAGCCTCGTCTGCGCGCGGGCACGCGCGATGACCGGTTCGGCGTCGAGCAGTGCTTCGTCATGCACGGCGTCATTGGCGCCGCGTGCGATGAGCGAGACGACACGCTCGGCGGAGAACTCGCGCAGCATGGGAATCAGATAGTGTTCATCGCCGTTCTCGATCCTTAGTTTCTCGATCTCGGCGCACGCGTCGGTGCCCATGCAATCGATGAACACGACTGCCGGCGACGTGTCCTCGATCCGATGCGGTTGTTGCAGCGCCTGTGCTCCATGGCGCTTGATGACTGCGGGCGCGGGACGGTCGGCTGAACTCGACCAGAAAATGCGCGTCTCGTCGGCAGGATTTGCCACCATTTGCTTCCCTTACGGTCTTCCTCATTACTCGCACACCGAACTCGAGGCCGGCGGCACGTCAGGTCACACGGGCAAGCGAGGCGCGGATCGGCCAAGCCAGGCGGCCGACGAGGGATGCGTGGGCCGTGCCTCAAACCGTTGCCCGGCTACAAGCATACCTGTCTGGCAGCGCAAAAATTATTGAATCGCGCGACGATTGGGAGCGGCGGCGTCTTGTCCCATTTATCGGGAACGATGTGACTCAGTGATGAATGATTCGCTTAATTGGCGGGTAGACGGTATTGAGCACACCGGGCATGTTGCGTCGTGTCGATATTGCGGGCAATAGGTGTGCGCGATAGGACGGTTGCGGCAAAACATCCGGCGGGAGAGCGAGCCCATCAGCCATGGAACATCCCGGTCGACGGGCGCCGCGTGGCCCCGGTCGAGCATTTCACGACGCATTCATTTTTTGACGATCCGTGCCGGATCCGGTGATGAAGTCGGCGCTGCATTCGGCAACGGGGTCGGCATATCGCGCCATTGCCTCACGATGGCCGCAATATGCCGCGCGTAAAGATCACGCTCGGCCGGTGTCTCCGAGTGATAAGCGCCGACCGCAGCCCATGTATTGCCGTACCTTTCCATCTTCCCGCGCAGATGCCACGCAGCGATATACACGTTCTTGCACGGGTGCATCAGCGCATTGCGGTCGATGTGATAGTGCGCAAGCTCCCGCAGATGAATCGAGTTGATCTGCATGAGGCCGTAATCGAGCGAGCCGTTTGCATTGAGGTGTGTCGCATTGGGGCGGTTGCGCGACTCCTGCCACGCGATGGCCCGCAGAATCAGTGGATTGACGTGCTGATAGGCTGCGGCGTCGTCGAAGCAATCGGCGCGCGCGGATTGCATCACGAGCCCGATGGCCATGCTGACGGCGATGGCGAACGGTGAACGATGAATGCCGTGCTGCATGACGAACTCCTGCGAATCCTGCTGGACGGCGCGATTGTGCTCGTCGCGCGCATGACCGTGCGTGGCCGGCCCGAAAAAATGAAGGCGCGAACGAATCGTGTCGCACGGCGGTACGCGGCACCTTGCATGGTTCGCGCAGGCGCCCAAGTTTTCGCCGGGCCTCGGCGGACGTGCCCGAGAGCAATGTTCAATACGTGCTCAAGCGATGCGGGGCGCATCGTGCCGCGCGACCGCGACCGTTCGCTTGACCGTCTGTCGCGCAGAGGAGGCGCCATGAAAACCCGTTCAACGATCGACGCACGCTCGATATCCGGTCCTGGCTCGACGCCCGAGACAGCGACACATCGCGACAACGCAGGTCGTCGCGCGCGCGTTCGTTCAACCGACTCCGCGTTGATCACGTTCGGCGCGCGCTCTTCATCACCCTCGCCATCGCGTGAACCGGCCGCGGCCGGTGACCGACGTGCGTTGCGCGCACCGGTCGAGCGATTGCAACGCTGGAGCGCTGGCGGCGAAATCGAGGAAGTGACGCCGCGCACGACGCTCGGCGAGCTGATGCACCGCGAACGCCCCACGACCGAAACGACCGCACACATGGCGCGCCTGCAATCGGATCGCGCGCCGCACGAACGTTCGTTGAGCAGTAGCGGCAGCACGATCGACAGGCGCTCGCCATCGCGCGGATCGCCGTCGATGCGAACGCAAGGTGGCGTCGATGCGGATCTGTCCTCGCAGCCGCAAACGCGGGCGCCAGCATCGACGCGCGCGGCATCGCCCGGCGCCGCCGCCGACGAGACGCCGCGATCCACGAGCGAATCCGCCACCGCCCAGGTGCGTGCAGCGAAGCCGGGATCCGTTCGCGCGTTGCCGTCGGGGCCGAAGATCGATGGTATGGACAACGTGCTGATGTCGACCTACAACCTCGGCGACGAGCAGCTCTCGTCCATCACCGAAGCACTCGGCCTCGGGCCCGCGCATTCGGACGAATATATGCGCAATATGCAACGGGGCGCCGTTGCGCGCATTCTGCGCGGCGCGGTCTATCAGGGACCACCCATGCCCGACGCCGCTTCGATCGGACAGCTGCAGTTCGGCAGCGGCTTGCCGCCCGGACGTCGGGCGCAACTTGTCGCCGCCGCCAATCGGGCCGGCTGCTTCATGACCGAGCGTCGGCAGCGAGGCAGGAACGGCGAGACGCAGAACCTGTTGCAGTTGCACTTCAAGCCCTCCGTGGACTATGGCGCCGAGCCCCTTGCGTCGCAGCCGGATTCGGCCAATTACAAGGCCGTGGAAGCGCTCGCCGAACTGATGGCCGAACTCACGGCGCCCGGGCATCGTGAGGACGGACAGCGCTTTTCAATCGAATCCGTCGCGGCAAGGATGACGGAGGGCGGCAGTTCACAGGTATTCGCCGAGCACTTCGCAAAGCACACGCAGGTGAGTCCGCCGCGCATCGAACTGGTCTCCGCGCACTTCAATGAGACCAACATCCGCAACGCGTGGCTGTTCACGGCACTCACGGCCGAGCAGAAGGAGAAACTCGTGGATGCGGCGAACGTCACGCATCTCCAGTTCGAGGAACGGCGCTTCACTGCGGCGGACGGCACGCGCTGCGTGAAGCTGCGCGTGTTTTTCGGCGGCGTGGAGAACTGGCGCGACGTGAGGCAGGCGCTTGTCACCGGGACAGGCGGCGTCGGCAAGGTGTTCGGCGCAGCGCGCGACGCGGCGGAGATCATCGCGCAAAAGATCGATCACGCCCAACGCGAAGGTTATCGGGTCGAGTTCGAACACATTGCGGGTGCGTCAATGGGGGGCGCGACTGCACAACTCTTCGCCGCGGCGCTACAAAGCCGCGTGAGGTTGCAGAAGCAGCCGCCGCTCGTGTTGCTCGATCCGAAATTGCCCAACACCGCGCAGTTGCGGCATGCAGTCAAGGGCGGCACGCTCGAATACGACTACGCGAAGTTGCGAGGCGTCGCCGTTACGCTCGACTATCCGGCGAATCCGCGCAAGGGGCTGATGGGGCGCATGAAGGGGATCGGTTTCAAGTCGCCGGGCCTCGTGCGACTCAAGCTCGCGTTGAGCGACTACGACGGCACGAGGCGCTCGGCGGCCGGCGACATCGAAACGGCGCCTCCGCAGCCGAGCGGCCCGCCCGGCATGGGTTATCACGCCGACCCGGATCTGTATCTCGCGGCGATCAACCGCTTCACCCGTCGCGTCGACATGCGTTAATGCGATCGCGCCCACGACGCGTCATGCATGCGTGGGCTCACGCGCCCGCATCCGTAAGCTGATCGTCAAAAGTCCGACACGAATCCTTCACATGCCGCGCAGGGCAGTTTGCCACGTGCACGCTGCCACGTCGCGTGGTTCATCGACGTTTGTCGCCCGATGGCATTCGATAGCTGAAAATTGAAAGAAGAAGCGCTGCCTCGCGCAACATCGATTGTGCACTGCGCAACAAAATAAATATGCGACGCGCATCCATCGTGCCCTCCCGATGCACTAACGGACAGAGAGATCTCATTCGATAACGTCAACGACGATCGCGCAACGAAGCGCGCCTTTCGGTGCGCTGCTGCCGCGATCCGCCGCAGCACGACGGACAACATATCGCGAGTGAGAGGACAACAAGCTGTATCGGGGATAGTCGCCGGCTTCGCAGGAGGGGGGCCGGCCAGTAATGGAAAGGATTATCACTTATCTGGATGCGAACCGCCGTGAATAATGACCTGCTCTTTGCAATCGCGACCGACGATCGGGTGCTTCGACACAATCTTGAAGAATCATTCGCCGGAGATGGCATCGTTGTCGAGTCGTTCTCATGTGAGCTCGACCTGTTGCGCGCGATGCGCGCGAATCGCTACGACCTGGTGTTGATCGATTCGAAGACCGAGCCGACAGCGACGAGCGCCTTGCTGTCGTGGCGCAGTTGCAATGCCGACATCTGCACGCCGCTCATCGTGCTGACGAACCAGTCGAGCTGGACGAGCCTGTTGCGCTGGATCGACACCGGCGCGACCGACGTCGCCAATCGCTACGACATGGAGCAGATCCGTTTTCGCACGCACCTTGCGTTGCAACGGAGCATCTGCAACACCACGACACATGAGATCCAGATTGGGCGCTATCTGCTGCAAAAGGACACCGGCCGCGCGACGATCGACGGTGTCGAAATCGCGCTGACCGCGCGCGAGTTCGCGATCGCCTGGCTATTCTTCTCGAATCCCGGCAAATTCTTCAGTCGCGCGCAGATTGCGGCGAGCATCTGGGGCGCCACCGAGCAGATTGCCGCGCGCACGCTCGAGCAGCACATCTACAAGTTGCGCAAGAAGCTGGACCTGTCGCGCACCTCGGAGCTGAGTCTGAAAACCGTGTATGCGCTCGGCTACAAGCTCGATGTCGCTCAGGCGGCGCAAGCGGAATTCGATGCTGGCGCCGGGCCGAGCTTCGCCACGCTGCCGGACTCGCCCGACCGGAGCGGCAGGCGTGAAGCGGACTATCCGCGCGGCGCCACGCGGATGACGCTCGCACCCACGATGGCGTAACGGAGCGGCCTGATAGAGCGGGGTAGGTCAGCGGCATGAAACAGCGCGTCGGACGGAGCATGACAACTGCGGCTCGCCGGGACAACGTTCGCCCGGCGAGCCGCATGCATCGGCTGCGTGGCCGACGCATGCGGCCAGCCGATCGCGTTCGCGTCGCTCACGCGCTGTCCGGATCTTCCTCTCGTTCTTCCGCGCGACGTTCCTGCTGGTCCTGAAAGATTTGCATCATGACCTGGCTGCCGAACGCCTGGATCGCCGCATCCAGATCGGCCTGACTCCCGCCCGGGTCCCCGTTCGTGCCCTTGCTCTTGTCCTTGCTGGTGGTTCCTGCCTCGTGAGTCGACGGATGATCCGTCGTACTGCCGTGATTGCCGACGCGTGATGTCATCTGATTCTCCAAATAAGGGGTTCAGGCGCGAATCCACACATAGTCGCCGCGCGCGAGGTTCTCGAAAAGATCGTCGCGTGCCACGAAGATGTTGTCGCGCCAGTAGCGGCCGTGCTCGACATAGTGCTCGATCAGCTCCAGCATCCATTGGCCCGTGATCTCGTCGTTCAACGCCACGCGCGCGATCAGCACGATGCCACCGGTGTCGGTCTCCAGGCCGAGTTGCGCCTGGTCCTGCGCATAGACAGCGAGGTTCGCCTCGAGCAGCAGGCGAAACACGCGCAACGTGCGCCCCGCCGTGACGATGCCAAACTGGAACGTGACATACAGTGCGTCCTGGTCTTCCTCGAAGTGATCGATCGCGGCGTCGAAGCCGTCGATCTCCAGTACGCCGCGTTCGAGAACGGCGTCCGGAGCGGGCACGTCGCGAAGCGCGCAGATTTCACGGATCAGTTCATCACGTCGTTCGATGCTCATTGCTATGGCCGGATCGTTTCACGAGCGTCTGTCCGCCACACGGGTGGCCCACGCAGGCGTTAAAAAAAGAAACCGGTTGGAAACCGCGAACGGCTTCCAACCGGCGCACCATGCGCGGCCGGATGGCGCGCCGGAGCGCTTAGCCGACGATATCCTTCGCGGCCTTCAGGCCCATCGTCGCCAGCTTCGCGGTCGTGTTGGCCTTGTTGATCGCATTTTCTTCGGCCATTGCCTTATAGATCTCCGAGATCGAGTTGCCAGTTGCGGCTGCATCGGTCGGCGGGGTGATTTTACCGGGCATGTTGAATCTCCTGAAAGATAGAACGTGGTGCTGCGTGGACGTGTTCCGCGTCATGCGGACCACTGGAAAGTGTGCGGTCCTTTTCGGGTTGCGCACGGTTCGCCTGCGTCGATGCACACCGGCTGCGTGAGCAGCGACGCAGGTGGTACTACTCCGTTGCGATGCGGCACAGTTCAGCCGCAGCGCGAAATCCGTCGGCAGCGACACGTCCTGCCTGTGCTTCGGCGCTTGCCGTGTCGGTCGATTGCGAGGCCACGGTGCCGGCCACTGTGTCCAGCGCCTCCGCCACCTCGCGCACTTCGCCGTGGCGATGGCGCTGCGTCGCTGCTTGCGGCAGGTCAGCCAGCACGTCGATCAGTTTGTCGGTCATCGCATCGTACATGTTCGTCATCCTCAATGAATGGTGGCGTTGCCGGGCATGTCGGCAACGAAGTTCTTCGTACCGTCGCTGGATTCAACGTATTTCACGCCGTCCGCCGAGAGCGCCGAGTCCACGTCGCCTGCCACGCCCAGATCGTCGGTGCGCGTCACGTTCACGTCGATGCCCGCGACTAGCGGACCGATGTCGGCGCGAAAGCGCTCGACCACGTCGCGCACCGTGGCGGGCCGGCGTGCCGTGCCGCTGACCTCGAAGTGCCGCGCGCCGACGTAGCGTACCTGCACGTTCGGCTCGTGCAGCGATTCCGCGAGTGCACCCGCAATCTCGTCGCCGGGCTTCACGTTCCAGCTGACGCGCTTGCCCGCAAGTGCCTGAAGGGCGGTGCGAGCGTCCGCCGCATTCGATGCGATGCCCGTCACGACGAAGCCGTCGGCCTGCTGCGCCACCGTCAGGTCCGGCTGATGCAACTGCGCGAGCGCCTGCTGAACGTCGGCGAGCGTAGCCCTCGCTTGAGACCGGCCCGCTGCCTGTGAGGTCCTGCCGGCGGGCAGGACCACGGCCGCCGCGCCCATCGAGCCGACCAGCAGGGCGGCGACACTCGCACGGACCCACGGCGCGCGGCGCCGGCGCATCATCACGACGGGCGAGGGCGGGGCGGCGGGAAACACGCCATCGCTCTGCTCGCCGTCGTACTTGCGGCCTTCGTGATGCGGGGTGAGCATCCGCTCCATCAATTGCAGGTCGGACGGCCAGGGCGCGTCGAGCGGACCCGCGCACAGCACCACATCGCCGAAACGCCGCGCCACGAAGTCTTCCATCGCGGTTGCGGACGACGGATCGCCGGGTATGCCGATCGTCATGTTATCCTTAGCATCGGTTGCCAGTTGCATGGTGCCTTCGCTCCAGTCGTTGATCACGATATCCGCATCGGCCTGTGCTCCGATCGACATCGTTGTTGTACTCAACTCTATCTGGGCACCGGCATGGAAGCCGGTGAGTACGCGAATTTCTTTGGACATGAACGAAACCCCTTGTCTGTGAGATTGACGGGATGGCGCCCGCCGTCACCATCCGCGGCCGCGGCGGATCAGGGCAGCAAGCGCGGACATGCCCATCGCGCGGCCGGCGCGCGTGCGGCTGCGACCGAGGTTGAGCAGCGCGATAGGCAACAGCAGGTTCATCGACTCCTCCGCCGGCGAAAGCGGTCGCCGCGCCGCGCCGAGGACATTCGTCGCCTGCGTGTCGCGCCCGCTTCGCGTGGCTGCGGCGACGAGGCGCTCGCGCACCTGGGCCAGCGTCGCCCGCGACGTTCGTGAGTCGTCGGGCATCCGCATAAACTCCCGGACGATCGCGAGCACCTGATAGGTCGAACTGTCACGCATGGTTTCCGGATCGGCATGATCCGGCGCATTCGCATGCGCCGGCGTCCTTTGCGTCGATGCGGTTCGCAGCGGGGACACGTTCGCGGTCGCTGCCGGCCTGGCTGTCATCCTTCCGGTTCGCCCGGTCCGCGCCGCACGCATGCGGAGCAGCGCCGCTTCGGCGCGTGCGCCCGACGTGAACGCCGAGCCGTTGCCGCCATCGTTCGCGTTTGTGCGCCAGTGCTTCGACAGGACCGATTCATCGCGTGCATCGCGCATCACGAGACGCATCGGCAACTCGCGCGCGGGCAGGTTCCGACGGTCGTCGTGAGTCGAGCGCTGGCCTGCCGTCTCCGGGCTGGCGCGATGATCGTCATGATCGAAGCCGTGCTGGCTGCCGCGCGAATCGCGCGCGTCGACCTTGAACACACCGGTTTGATCCTTTCGCAGATGCTGATCGAGCATCATCAGCAGTTCTTCGCTTTCGGCGGCAGGATCGTTCGCGTCAGGGCTCTCGGCGCTGCGCCGCTTCTTCAGCGATTGCCGTTTCGCGCGTGAGAGCGCATGGCGGCGATGCGGCTGCGTGGCCGGCACGGCCTGCTGTTGCGCCGCGTCTGCCTCGGCTTCGGTGAAGAGGTCGGGCGGCGTGTAGCCGGTGCCGATACGTGGGATGCTCATGGAAACATCACCTGCATGAGTGTTCGAGCGAAGTTCTGGATCGCGGCCGCGCCCCACGGCGCGGCAATCACGATGACGACCGTGACGACGACGAGCTTCACGCTCTGCGAAATGCTGGAGTCCTGCAGCGACGTAACCGCCTGAAAAAAGGCAATCAACAGGCCGGTCGCCGCGGCCACCGCCACCGGCGGCAACGACACCATCAGGCACAGCGTGAGCGCCTGCGTGGTGAGATGGGTTATCGCGTCGTATTCCAAGGCGTCACCTGTAAGTGGAGATGAGTCCGTGGATCAGCGTCGACCAGCCGTCCAGTGAAACGAACAGCAGCAGCTTGAACGGAATCGCGACGTTGGTCGGATTGACCTGCGAGAGTCCGAGCGCCATCAGCACGTTGGCGATCACGAGGTCGATCACGATGAAGGCGAGGTACAGCAGGAAGCCCATCTTGAACGCCGCAGTCAGCTCGCTCAGCGTGAAGGCGGGCGCAAGCACGACAAGGTCGTCGGGCTTGAGTTCGGCGGCGCGCTCGGGCGGCCATATCTCGCGGGCCGACCGCAGAAAGAAGGCCTTTTCCCGCTCGGACGCATGTCGCTTCAGGAACACACGAAACGGTTCGCGCGCGGCGTCGAGGAGCGGCATCACCTGCATGCCGGATCCCGCCTCGCTGGAAAGCTGGGCGCGGTGCATCGCCTCCATGCCGACGGGCGCCATGATGAAGCACGACACCATGATCGCCACGCCGTTCAGGACCGAGGTAGGTGGCACCTGTTGCAGACCGAGCGCGTTGCGCAGCAGCCCGAGCACGACCACGATCTTCGTGTAGGACGTGACGACCATCGCGGCGAACGGCAGGACGGCGAGCGCGAGCGCGGCGACGAGCAGGGACGCGATTTCAGGTGTGCCGTTCATCGGAGTTCGCAATGTGCTGGATCTGGATGCCGAGGTTGTCCCCGACCGCGACGAGTTCACCGAGCGCGAGCGTCTGCCCATGCGCGACGAGACGGATCTCCGCGTCGGCAAGCGCAAGCGGCAAGGTCAGGATGTAACCCGGTTGCAAGGCGGCGATCTGTGCGAACGTGAGATTGACGGTCACCACCTCGATATGAACCGGCAGCTCGACATCGCTCAGATCGACGGGGTCGCCGCCGGTCGCGGTGTCGCCGGAAGGCTCGGAAGAGGAGGCGGACAAACGTTCGAGGGAAAGGTCGTGGTCGTGGCTCATCATCTGTGGAATCGTGTCAAGAATGAGGTTGCGTCCGTCGATGCGGGCGCGCGCACACGCGGCGCGGCCAGTCGCCGCGCCCCATAGCAGGATCGCGTGCTCGAGTGGCGCGCCATGCGCATAATCGCGCGCACGCGGCCAGCCGAGCAGCACGTCGCCGATGCGCAGCGACGCCAGCAGCGCCGCGCCGCAACGGCGACTGCGCAGCCGGACGCGGGTCGGCACCGCGAGGCCGGCGAGCGCATCGGGTAGCGCGATGTCGGGTGTTCGAGTCGGTGCGTTGGACGTCAGTTGGCGCTCCAGTGCCGCAGCGAGCGCGACGGGTGCTTCGAGCAGGGTGACCGTGTGGGCGACGCCCGCATGCTCATACGCGATAGGCAGTGCGCCGCCGCCGCGCGCGTTGCCGTGCGGTTCGACATCAAATGAAACGTCCTGCACGGACGGCAGTGCGACACCGTGCGTGGCCAGCATGCCGAGCGACCCGGCGAGCCAGAGGTTGGCAAGCGCGGTGCGGCGCTCGGCATCCGGTTCCAGCACGATCGCTTGCAGCGCCGCATGCCGGCTCACGTCGACGCGCACGCATAGCTCGCCTTGGGGGCTGCCGATGCGCAGACGCACGGCATGAGCGGCACCCGCAGCACTGCGCGTCTGCGCGCCCACGGCAGATTCCGCCGCTGACCGGAAGGCAAGGCCGGCAAACCGGCTGCGCGCATCGAACAGCATGCGCGACACACCGGCGAGCGCCGGCGTGTAGTGGCGCAGCCGGGTCGCGATGGGGGTGCAGCCCTGGGGCGATGACATGATTCGGATTCCCTTAGAGTACCGTGACGTCCACTGTGATCTGGCTGTCGAGACGGGCCTGGAGGCGGGTTTTCAACTCGCTTCCGTTGTCACAGATTAGTTGCCGGGCGCGCGGGTCGCGGCTATCGAAACGAAGCGTTAGAGCCGAGCCCGAAAGGCTCAGATGCAGTCGCGTGCGCGGGAGAATGGCGGGATCCAGTTCGACGGCGATCTCCCACTGTCCCGTGCGCCTGACGGCGGGGCTCGTGCAAAGTCCGGCTACCTGTTCCGCGAGATGCTGGGCGAGCAGATCGCCTTCGGCCGCCTGGGCGCAGCGGCGAACCATCTGCATGCCGAATAGTTCGTCGGGGCCCGCGTCGTGTGAATCGCGTGGGGATTCCTTCGTCTTCCGGCGGCCGGATGCGTTCGCGCTGTCGCCTGAATCCGCCGCCGATGCGCGGCGGCCTTTGCGCACCGCCGTGAGTGCGCCCGAAAGCGGGTGCAACGGCGGCAGCGGCGGCATCGCGGGGAGAGGCGAGGGTGGCGTATCCAGCGCCGCCGAGAGATTCGGCGATGATGTGTCGGCCGGAGCGTCTTGACGGAAACCTTCGTCACGCGCGTTGTCGTCCGGCGAACGCTGATCCGACGTCTGGGTGTCCTCGCCGTTGCCGCTTCGTTGACGTGCGGCGTCGTAAAGTAGACCGAAGCGTTGAACGTCGGAATCGGCTGCGCTTGAGACGGATGACCGGACGGACCTGTCCGCCATATGTGGTGCGGTGTCGGTGTGGGGTGGCACGGGCGGCGTGATGCGTATCTCTCGGGTGGATCGAATGCGTGTCATTGCGTGCTATTCCGTCAAATCGCCGGCAGGGCGCCGTTCAGAACGCGACACGGCCGACCGGCTGCAGGTCGACGTCTTCGCCCAGCTCCTGGAACGAATACACTTCCAGCCCCTTCAGCCGTTGCTCGATCATGCGCCGGAAGTAGCGGCGGATGTCCATCGACGTGACGACCGCGAGCCCCTCCGGGGGCTGCGGGCCCACGAGCTCTTCGACGGCTTCGAGCAACTGCTCGACCTGCTGCGGTTCCAGCGTCAGGAAGTTCCCGGCCGGCGTCTGCTTGATCGACTGGCGGATGGTCTGTTCGACCTCGATGTCGAGTACGATCGCGGCCAACCGCCTGGTGCCGCCCGTCGCCCGGTGCGCGATGTAGCGGCCGAGATCGCCGCGCACGTATTCGGTAAGCAGCAGCAGATCTTTCTCCTTCGCGCCCCAGTTCACGAGGCTCTCGAAGATTGCGCGCAGGTTGCGGATCGGCACGTGTTCCTCGAGCAGCCGTTTGAGCACTTCGGCGATACGCAGCACGGGCACGACCTTCTGCACTTCGGCGACGAGCCCGGGATACTCGACGCCGACGCGTTCCAGTATCCATTGCGTTTCCTGCAGGCCGAGAAAGAGATGCGCGTGCTGGCGCACGACGTCGCCGACCGCATCGGCAAGCGCCTGTTCACGGCCAGCCTTCGCCGCAGGCAGTTCGACGGGGGGGTGCGGCACGTCGTGCAACAGGATCTGATACGACGGGTTCGGAACGGCGGCGCTGGTCCACACGGCGGTGCGCGGAAACGGCAATCCGAGATCGTTGACGAGCGCCCTGCGCGTCGTGTCGAATGCGCGATTCAACGCGGCCGTGTCGAATTGCGCCGCAAGCTGCGGCGCGAGACATACCGAGAGCGGGGCGGCGAAGGCGGGCGGATGCGCGGCGATGGTCGGCGGCTGGCCCTTGTAGCCGTCGGTGCGCAGCGACGACAGTTCCGGGCCCGCATTCGGCTCCTTGCTTTTCGTCTGCTTGCGCAGCACATGGCCGCCGCCGAACAGCGCGGCGGCCAGCAGCACGAAAAGCGCCGACGGAAAGCCCGGCACGAGTGCGAAGCCGCCCAGCAGCACGGCGGCGCCATAGAGCGCGCGCGAACTGGTCGAGAGCTGACGCACGATCTCGGTGCCGAGCGAACTGGGTTTGCTGTGTTCGTCGGCGACGCGCGTGATGAGGATGCCCGCCGCGACCGAGATCAGCAGTGACGGAATCTGCGAGACCATTGCGTCGCCGATCGACAGTACGGAAAAACGGTTCGCGGCTTCGCCCGCCGTCATCCCGTGGTAGCTCACGCCGATCACGATGCCTGCGAGAATGTTCACGAGCGTGATCACCAGACCTGCGATGGCGTCGCCCTTGACGAACTTCATCGCGCCGTCCATGCCGCCGTGCAGCTGGCTTTCGATTGCCAGCATGCCGCGGCGGCGCTGTGCGTCTTCGGCCGTGATGTTGCCGGCGCGTACGTCGGCGTCGATACTCATCTGCTTGCCGGGCATCGCGTCGAGTGTGAAGCGCGCGCCGACTTCGGCGACCCGTTCGGATCCCTTCGCAATCACGATGAACTGCACGGTCGCGATGATCAGGAACACGACGAGCCCGACCACGAGGTTGCCGCCTACCACCAGTTCGCCGAAGCTCTCGATGATGTGGCCCGCCTCCGCGTGCAGCAGGATCGACTTGGTGGACGCGATGTTCAACGACAGACGGAACAGCGTCGTGAAAAGCAGCAGCGACGGAAACGAATACAGCGAGCTCGCGTTCGGTATGTACATCGTGACCATCAGCAGCAGCACGCTGATCGTGATGTTCAGGCCGAGCAGCGCATCGATCAGAAATGGCGGCAGCGGCAGGATCATCAGCGAGATCACCGCGACGATCAGCGACGCGATCGCGACTTCGCCGCCGAACTCGTTGAGGCGGACTGTCTTGAACATGAGCTTCTCCGGGAGTGTCAGGTAGTGGCCCCGGCGTCGCTGCGCCGTCCGCCGATGTTTTCGACCCACGCGAGCACGGCGGCGACCGCATCGAACAGCGGTTCGGGAATGGGGTCGTCCAGCGTGACGCGATAGAGCGCCCGCGCGAGCGGGGGATTGCCGATGACCGGAATGCCGCGCCGTGCCGCCTCTTCGCGGATCACGCGTGCCTCCGCGTCGACGCCCTTCGCGATCACACGCGGCAGTCCGCATTCGGCGGGGACGTAGCGCAGCGCGACCGCGTAGTGGGTCGGATTCACGACCACCACGTTGGCGTGCTTCACGGGTTGTTGCGGCGCCGACGACGCGGATTCCCGCGCGAGCTTGCGGCGTTCGCTCTTGATATGTGGATCGCCTTCCGAATTCTTGTTCTCGCGCTTCACTTCGTCCTTGCTCATCCGGTGATCGCGAATGAAGAGCCAACGCTGCACACCGTAGTCGGCGGCACCGATCACCAGATAGAGCGCGCCTGCAATGCCGAGCAGCTTGCACAGCGTGCCCCACGCGATGCCGTCGATGCTGTCGAGCGGCTCGTATACGACACCGATCATCAGCGGCATCAGGAGGACGATCGCCTTCCACAGAACCGCGGAAATCACGACCGCCTTGATCACGGTCTTCGCAAGGTCGATCAGCGAGCGCAGCGAGAAGATGCGCTTGAGACCCGACGCGGGGTTGATCGCATCGAACTTCGGCTCGAGTGGCTTGGTCGAGATCTGCAGGCCTACCTGCGCCGCGAGCGCGGCCATGCCCGTGATCGACGTGGCGAGCGCGACAGGGAGCACCAGCATCAACGCGCACGTGCCGGCCTCGACGAGCAGGTCGTGCAACTTCACGCCGGGCGCCTCCATTCTGCCGACGTCGAGGCTGCGGCGCATCAGCACGTGCAACTGTTCGGCCATGTGCGGTCCGGCAACGGTAAAGCCGACCGACGCCACGAGCAGGATCGCGGCGAACGGCAGGTCCGTGCTCTTCACGGTCTCGCCGTCACGGCGCGCATCGCGCAGCTTCTTGTCGGTTGGCTCTTCAGTTTTCTCGTCAGCCATCGCGAAGCCTACGGGGTGGGGAATTGCAGCCGATTGTCGGCGGCCTGGGCGGCCGCGACTCGCGTGCACGGCGAATCGTTGAGTCCGGCACCGAAGCCGACCACGAACTCCGGCGAGCCCGGGCGGGCGCCCGTTCGGCGCGGACCGACGCCAGGCGCTGACGAACCCGGGCTTTCGTTCAGCGCGCCCGCGCTTCGTCGCAACGGGCCGCCGCCGCGGAATGTGTCCGCTAAGGTTCATCCCAGCGCCGGCCACCGCGCAGCCGTTTGCCACGTCGGCAGGCACGCAGGCACAGGCGTTTGATCTCACAAGGAGTGCTCCATGTCCCTGACGAAATGCAACAACCGGCTCGTGTCGGCATTGATCGAGGCGCTGATGTTTGGTGCGAAGCACGGCCATATCGAACAGTCCGAGCGGCTGCTGGCCGCGCTGCACGTCTTGCGTCCCGAGTTCGTCGAGCTGTACGCGTACGACGCATGGCTGATGATTCGCAGGCGCGACTTCGCGGAAGCCGTGCGCCTGTTGCGCACGCTCGAGCAGCGCCCGCTGCGCGGCTCCTTCGGCCCTTACGTGGGGGCGCTGCTGGCGGTGTCGCTGTGCGGACTCGACGACCCGGCGTGGCGCATCTATGCGAACGAAGTGGCGGACAAGAATGAAGATCCGGATTCCGTCGAGCTGGTGATGACGCTGATGGGCAAGTACAAGGCCGCGCCGGCGGCCGAGGTGCAGATCGATCGCGGCGCGTTGCAGCAGTTGATGCAGCGCCGCCATCTGCGCGCATAGGCCTGGAGAATCGCGATGAACCCCATGATTCCACCGTTGCCGCCGCTCGAGGCCACGTCCGCCGTCACGCGCGAGGAAGCCGTGAGCCGGCCCGCGGCAGGCGCCGCCGCGGGTGCAAACGCGTTGTCCGAGCCCGGGCCGGCACTCGTCGATCTGTTTCGCAGCAAGCTCGATGCCGCGCGCCTCGCGCCGCCGAGCGCTTCGCGCGCGCAGGGTCCTTCGGCGCTGACGGAAGTCGTTACCGAGCAGGACCACGCAGTCGCGAGCCTGCGCGGCGACGTCGACCGTTTTGCCGGCGAGGCTCTGTCGATGACGCCGCAGGAGGCCGTGGCGCAGTCCATCAAGGTGCAGATGCAGGTGTCGGAGATGGTCGGCAAGCTCTACGTCGGCGAAGCCGTCGCGCAGGGTACCAAGGGGTCCGTGCAGACGTTGATGAAGAACCAGTAGCCGAATCCGAACGACAGGACGGACCAAGATGGCTTCCTACCTCAAGCTGGCACGCAGGGCCGTGCTGCTGTGTTTCGTCGCGGTGCTGATGACCGGTTGCAGCAAGCAGCTCTTTGCGCAACTGTCCGAGAGCGACGCGAACGACATGCTGGCGGTGCTGCTCGACGCGCGCGTGGATGCGAGCAAGCAAACGGACGACGGCGGCAAGACCTGGAGCGTGGCGGTGCAGAGCGAGCAGTTCGCCCGCGCGATGGACGTGCTGCGCGCGCATGGGTTGCCGCATCAGCGCTTCCAGAATCTGGGCGACATGTTCAAGAAGGACGGGCTGATCTCCACGCCGACCGAGGAGCGTGTGCGCTTCATCTACGGCGTTTCGCAGCAACTGTCCGAAGTGCTGTCGCGAATCGATGGAGTGGCCTATGCGAACGTTCAGATCGTGCTGCCGAACAACGATCCGCTCGCCGCGACGGTCAAGCCGTCATCGGCCGCGGTGTTCATCAAGTATTTGCCGGGCACGGACGTCTCGACGCTCACGCCGAATCTGAAGAACCTCGTCGTGCACGCGGTCGAGGGCCTCACTTACGACAACGTCAGCGTGACGATGGTGCCGGGATCGGCCGCGCCCGAGGCGCCGGCTCCCGTTGCGCCGCGCGTGCCGCCGGAGTGGCTGTGGGCGGGCGCAATCGTCGCAGCGGGCCTGCTCGCCGCCCTGCTTGTGTGGCTCGTGCGCCGGTTCGGTTCGGGATTGATGCGCGTGGGCACGCGCTTTCGCCGGTCGGCCGACGGGGCCGCTCCATGAGCGACGCGACAGCGGGAGCCGATGCGTTCGGGGCCGATGAGCATATGCCGGCCCGGGCGGAAGCAGAAGAACGCGCGTTCGCGGATGCCGCGATACCCGACGCATCGCGCCTGCTTCAATGGCTCGCTGCTTACGAAGCGCGCGTCGCGGAAGCCGCGTCGCGTTCCGGCGAAGAGCAGCGCAGGCGCCTGAACGTACCGTTTACGGACGATGCGAGCCGCGCATGGTATGTCGCGCGGGACATTTGGCTCGGACCGGCCGTGCCCGTCAGTGCGTTCGCGGCGCGTGCGAACCGGCTTGCATTGCTCGACGGCGCGTGGTCGCACCGGGTGCTCGCCGGACGGGCGATCTGGCCGGCACGTGGGCTGTTGCGCCGGATCGTCTCGGGCGCGAGACGCCGCGCGCTGTGCGACGCATTGGGCGAACACGCGTTGGCCGTGCTCATGCAACTGGGCCTGAACTTCCCTTCGGCCGGTGCCGCGCTTCCCGCCGATCTCGCGGTCGATGCACTCGCGCGCGCCGGTCACGCGCTCCTTGAACGCGACGGCGCGTTGACGCTTGCGCCCGCGCGGACATTGATCGGCGTCGCGCTGGGCCACGCCGCCGGCGACGAACGCGCATCCGCAGACGCATCGATCGATCCTGACGAGTCGGCGGACTTTCTGCTCGCGTGTAACGCGCTGTTCCCGGAGTTGACATGGTTATTTGGCTGAGAGGGCCGCAAGGCGGCATTGGCATCGACCGCGATGTGCTGCGCGCGCCGGAACTCGCGCAACTGGTCGAACTCGATCGCGCATCCGCGCATTTCGAGCGCCGCGTGGATGAACTGCTCGCGAACGCGCAACGCGATGCCGACGCGATCCGGCAGGCGGCGGCCGACGAGGGCGAGCGCATGTTGCAAGCGGCGCAGACGAAATACGATAACGCTGCGCGGCTCGGTTACGAGGCGGGGCGCCGCCGCGCGTTGCGCGAAGCACACGAGGCGATGTTGCGCGGCGCGGCCGCCGAGCGCGATCTTCTGATGGCCTTGCGTGAGCGCATCGCCGATGTCGTGATGCGCACGATCACGCGCGTGCTCGGCGAAGCGGACCGCGACGCGCTGTTCGCTCAGATTGCCGCGGGTATCTCGCGCAGCCTTGACGATACGTCGTTTCTGACGGTGCGCGTCGCCGCATGCGATGTCGAGCACGCGACGCGCGCATTTCGACGCGCGACCGAGGAACACCGCTGGCCGGTCAATCCGGACGTAGTGAGCGACGGCGCCGTGGAACCCGGCAGCTGCGTGTGCGAGTGGGACCATGGCCTGATCGAAGCCGGCTTGCCTTCGCAACTGCGCGCGCTTGCCGGTGCGATCCGGCGCGTCGCGCGCACGGACGTCGAGGGCACGGACGTCGAGGGTAACCGGGGCATGGTGGATGCGCCGTCGTTTGCGGAATCCGCGATGCCCGACGCGAGCGGCGATGTGCTTGCCGACTTCCCGTGCGACCCACCGGACGACATGCGGCCGGATGCCGAACCCGACTGGCCAACCGAGCTGCACGACGACCCGTCCCGTCCCGCAGGCGCCCCGCGATGACCGACGTTACCGCTTTCATCGATGCGCTGAGCGAGGCGCTTCTGGCTGCCGACGGTACCACGCGGCAGGGCAAGGTCATCGAGGCTGTCGGCACTCTGCTGAAGGTCGGCGGACTCGACGCGACGCTGGGCGAGCAGTGCGAACTGCGCGACGCGCAAGGCATGCTGCTGCAACGCGCGGAAGTGGTGGGTTTCACGCGCCAGTTCGCGTTGCTTGCGCCGTTCGGCAGCGTGGCGGGCCTGTCGCGCACTACCCGCGTGACGGGACTCGGACGTCCGCTGTCGGTGCCGGTCGGCGAAGCGCTGCTCGGACGCGTGCTCGACGGCCTCGGCGAGCCGATCGACGGCGCCGGTCCCCTCCATTGCGACGCGGCGCGTCCCGTGATGTCCGCGGCGCCGGATCCGCTGACGCGGCGCATGGTCGATACGCCGCTGCACACCGGCGTTCGCGTGATCGACGGCCTCATGACGGTGGGTGAAGGCCAGCGCGTTGGCATCTTCGCGCCCGCGGGCGTCGGCAAGAGCACCTTGCTCGGCATGCTTGCGCGTGGTGCGCAGTGCGACGTCAACGTGATCGTGCTCATCGGCGAGCGCGGCCGCGAGGTGCGCGAGTTCATCGAGTTGATACTCGGCGAAGACGGCATGGCGCGCAGCGTGGTGGTGTGCGCGACGTCCGACCGATCGTCGATCGAACGCGCGAAGGCGGCTTATGTCGGCACCGCGATTGCCGAGTATTTCCGCGATTGCGGCCTGCGCGTGCTGCTGATGATGGACTCGTTGACGCGTTTCGCGCGCGCGCAGCGCGAAATCGGTTTGTCCGCTGGCGAGCCGCCCACGCGGCGCGGCTTTCCGCCCTCGATTTTCGCCGAGCTGCCGCGCCTGCTCGAGCGCGCCGGGATGGGCGAGCAAGGTTCCATCACCGCGTTCTACACCGTGCTCGCCGAAGACGAGGAGGGCAACGATCCGGTCAGCGAGGAAGTACGCGGGATTCTCGACGGACACCTCGTGCTGTCGCGTTCGATCGCGGCGCGTAACCGTTATCCGGCGATCGACGTGTTGCATAGCCTGAGCCGCGTGATGACGCTCGTCGCGAGCCCTGGGCATTGCGACGGTGCGGCGCGCATGCGCAAGCTGATCGCGAAGTATGACGATGTCGAGCTGCTGCTGCAGATGGGCGAATATCAGCAGGGCGCGGACCCGCTTGCCGACGACGCCGTGGCGCAGCACGAGGCGATCGATGCGTTCCTCGGCCAACGTACCGACGAATGGGCCGACGGCGACGCGACGCACGCGTTCGTTGCCGAATTCGCCCGCTCGGGCGACGCATGACGGCGCCCGTGATTCGCAAGTGGCGCACCATCGTCGCCGCGAAGGCACGGCGATGCGAGCGCCTCGAGGCCGATCTCGCGCGTGAGCGGCAAGCGCTCGCGGAGTGTCAGACGTTGCTCGATGAAGCCGTGCAGGCACGCACCGCGGCACGGAACGATCAGGCGGAGCACGAGGCCCGGATCGTGTCCCTGCTCGATGGCGCAACGCGTCTGCCCACGTCCCACTATCTGCTCCACGACGCGTGGCGCGGGCCGCTGAAGGACGCGCTCGACGAGGCGCGCACGGCCGAGCGCAAGAAGCGCACCGCGCTCGAGCGTCAGCAGGCGCAGGTGGCCGAACGGCAGGCCGCATTGTCCAGGGCCGAAGGCTCGCTCGATGAATGCCGCCGCAAGCTCGGCACGTTGCTGCGGGCGGCGGCCGTGGCCGCCGAACTCGCTGCCGACGAGGAAGCCGCCGAAAACCTGCTGGCCCGCCGCCATGCGCGGTAGCCATGAGAGATCGCCATGACGCATGACTTTCACACGTGGGCCGAGGCATTGCTCGGCTGGTTCGAGGCATATCACGACTTCATCGTCATCATGGTGCTCACGGGCATTCGCATCATGGTGACGTTCCTCCTGCTGCCCGCGACGAGCGACACCGTGTTGCCTGGCACCGCACGCAACGGCGTCGTCTACGTGCTGACCCTGTTCGTCGCCGCGGGGCAGGCCCCACAGGCGTTCGGGTCGCTCAGCAGTGCGATGCTGCTGGTGCTCGCCTGCAAGGAGGCATTTCTCGGCCTGGCATTCGGTTATAGCGCGGCGACGGTGTTCTGGATTGCGCAGTCGCTCGGCACGCTGGTCGACGACCTCGCGGGGTTCAACAACGTGCAGATGACCAATCCGCTGCGCGGCGATCAGAGCACGCCGGTGTCGACGCTGCTGCTGCAACTCGTCGTGACGCTGTTCTATGTCGGCGGAGGCATGCTGTTCGTGCTCGGCGCGCTGTTCGAGTCGTTCAAATGGTGGCCGCCGTATGTGCTCCATCCGTCGCTTTCCGACACCGCGCTGACATTTCTGATCCAGCGTACCGACTCGGTCTGGACCGCGCTCGCGAAACTCGGCACGCCCGTGATGCTGGTGCTCGTGCTGGTCGATCTCGGCCTTGGCATCGTCGCGCGCGCCGCGGACCGGCTCGAACCGACTTCGCTCAGCCAGCCGCTGCGCGGTGTGATCGGCGTGCTGATGCTGATCGCACTCGTCGCGGTATTCGCTTCACAGGTCGTCTCCGACGTGCGGCTCGGCGATCTGTCTGCTGCATTGGCGAAAGGAATGCTGTCCAATCCAGCACATTGAAGACGCTGAATATTGTTGTGAAGTGTCGTGCCGATTGTTGAGTTTTCATGAGCGTGATGTCTCTACCATGGTTTCCGTGCCCGGCAATCCGTCGGGAACGCAGGTCTCGCAGGGCGAATCGCACGGTTCGCCGCATCGGACACATCCTGAGGTGGAACCATCATGTTCTCGACGATCTATTTTGCTTTGCTTTCAGGTCTTGCCCAGAAGAGCCGCTTGCCCGCGTACGCGACGTCGATGCTCGACGGCGCATCCGAACGCGCTTACTGCCTGGTCGACGATGTGCTCGAACGGCCGGCGCACAAGCTGGTCGAAGCGGACGACGCGCGGCTGGTTGCGGTCGCCGACGCATCGCTTCTGCTCGGCTACGAGCAGGACGCGGAAGACATGTACCGCCGCGCGCAGAAGATGAACGTCGGCGACGACAATCGCCTGCGCGTGCTGTCGTGCCGCAACGCGGGCTGGCAGCTGATGATGCGTGACCGCTACGGCGCGACCGCCAAATGTTTTGCGCGCATCGTCGACGACGCCGCCGCGTCGCCGGTCGAAGTCGTCGAAGCGTTGATCGCTGCGGCGCTCGTGCATCATCAGGTGGGACGTCAGCGCGATGCCGACGACGCGCTGCTTCGCGCGGCTGAACTCGCCGACACGCAAGAAGAACCAGGCTGGCGCCTCGTGATCGCGCTGCTCGCCCGCGAGTTCGACGTGCAGTTGGGCATCCGCACGGCGACCACGCTGAGCGACCATGCTTTCTGGAGTTCCGCGCATCTGGCGCGCGCGCAGAGCGCAGGCGATCGCGCCGATGTGACGCGCAAGCTCACCGAAACGAAGGTGTGGATGTCGCCGATGCCGGCGCTTCTCGCGCAGCGGCACGAGTATCTGGAGCGCCTTGCGATGCTCGCGCGCGGCGAACGCATTGCCGTGGCGCCGCTCGTCGAGCTGATCAGTCATCCAAAGCACTTTCGCGGCGCGGGCCAGGCGTTTCTCGCCAAAATCGACATCGTGCTGGCGAGCCTGGCAGGCGGACTCGACGACGTTGCCGACACGGTGCTCGAAAAAGTCAGCCGCGCGGAAGCCGATACGGGCACGCGCCGCTGCAATTTCGACTACCTGTACTGCGTATCGAAGCTCGCGGTGCGGCGGGGCAATCCGGCCGAGGCGCTCAGGCTCTATGCGAACTACGCGTCCGAGGCGCTGCGTTGCCTGCGCTGCGAGACGCATGGGCTCGGGGCGACGCAATCCGCCGCGAGCCGCGCGCTGCCGGCCGACGACATTTCGTCACGCCTCACGGTGAAGTATCGCCGCGCGTATCGCTACATTGTCGAGAATCTCGAGCGCGCCGATCTGAATACGCGCGAAATCGCGTCGCAGATCGACGTGACGGAGCGCGCGCTGCAACTGGCGTTCAAGCGTTCGATCGGCATGTCGCCGCATGCGCTGATCCGCAAGCTGCGGCTCGAAAGCATCCGCAACGACCTGCTCAACGACGACCGCATGCAAGGCTCGATTTTCGATACCGCGAGCCGCTGGGGCCTGAAGAGCCGCTCCGCGCTGGCCAAGGGCTATCGACGCGAGTTCAATGAGTCGCCGTCCGAGACGATCCAACGCTAAGGGCTTGCCATGAATGCAATCGTTTGCGGCCGCCGTGGCGCGGCTTTCCGGGCGCGCACGCTGTGCGCGGCTCTCGTCGCAGCCGGCGCGTTCGCCGCAGCGCCGGCCCATGCCGAAGCCGTCACATGGCAGGGCACCCGCTTCGAATACGTCGCGGATCATAAGGACCTGAAGGACGTGCTGCGCGATTTCGGCGCCAGCCAGCATGTCATGACGTGGATCTCGCCGCATGTCGAGGGCACGGTGACGGGGCGCTTCGACGCCGCGCCGCAGCGCTTTCTCGACCAGATGGCGGGATCGTTCGGCGTGCTGTGGTATTTCGACGGGTCGGTGCTGCGCATCTATGGGGCGAACGAAGCCCGCGGCGCGACACTCGGCCTGACCCATGCGAGCACCGACGACCTGCGGCGCGCGCTCGGTCGCCTCCAGATCGACGACCCGCGTTTCCCGGTGCGCTACGACAGCGTATCGCGCACGGCGGTCGTCTCCGGTCCGCCGCGCTTCGTCGATCTCGTGACGGACGTCGCGCATCTGATCGATCACGAATCGGTTCCCGGTGCGAAGGTGGTCGTGCAACGTTTTCCGTTGCACTACGCATGGGCGACCGACCGCAGCATCGCGATCAATGGCCGCAGCATCAACGTGCGCGGTGTCGCGTCGCTGTTGCGTTCACTGTATGGCCAGGGCGTGCCGGCCGCCGGCGGCGATGCAGCGGGCGATGCGCCGCCGGCACGCCGCGATGCCTACCGCGTGCCGAGCGTGCGCGAGATGCAGGAAGACGGCATGACGACGGGCGCCACCCGCTCCGCCGGCGGCCATCCGCCGCCGTTGCCGACGCTGCCGGGCTTCGGCGCCGGCTCGTCGTACGGCGCTGGCGACGACGGCATGGCGCCGCCGCCGTCGGGCGGCATGATGAACGCAAGCATGGATGCGAATCCGGCCCGTGACGGCGGCGCTGCGCCTGCGGCGGGACACGCGAGACAGCATGCGGCACCGGGGGCGCCGACGATCGAAGCCGATTCGCGCAGCAATTCGATCCTCGTGCGGGACCGCGCGGAGAACATGGCCGCGTTCGGCTCCCTGATCGAATCGCTGGACACGCGTCCAGGCATTCTCGAGATCGACGCCAGCATCATCGAGATCACCGATAACGCATTGCAGGAACTCGGCGTCGACTGGCGGCTGCATTCGGGCCACGTCGATGTCCAGACGGGCAATGGCCAGCAGTCTCAGACGAGCAATCCGGGCTCGCTCAATCCGCAAGGCTTCGGCAATCCATTCGACGCCGCCAGCGCGGGCGTGCTCGCCACACCGGCGGGCGGCGTGCTGACGGCGGTGATCGGCGGAGCGGGGCGCTATCTGCTCACGCGTATCAGCGCGATGCAGCAGACCGATCAGGCACGCATCACGGCGAGCCCGAAGGTCGAGACGCTGGATAACGTTGAAGCGCTGATGGACAACAAGCAGACGTTCTACGTGCAGGTGGCGGGTTATCAGTCGGCGGATCTTTACAGCGTGTCGGCGGGCGTGTCGCTGCGGGTGCTGCCGTCCATCGTGAGCTCGCCCGGCGGCGACCAGATCCGCATGGACGTGCATATCGAGGACGGCAAGTTGACCGACCAGCAGGTCGGGCAGTTGCCCGTGGTCAGCAACAGCACGATTGACACGCAGGCGCTGATCAATGAGGGCGACAGTCTGCTGATCGCGGGCTATTCGGTCGATCAGGATGACCATACGCAGACCGCGGTGCCTCTGTTGTCGAAGATTCCGCTGATCGGCGGGCTGTTCAAGTATCGCAAGCATCAGGGGCAGCGGTTTCAGCGTCTGTTCCTGCTCACGCCGCGTGTGCTGTCGGCGGCTGCGGGTGGCGGGGCGACGGGGGAGGCGAATGGCGATATCGGCGGTGGTGCCAGTCGCGGCATGAACGGGACAAGGGCCGTTCCGGGTACCGGCATGGGCGATGGCACGGGCCCCGCGGCGCTGCCGCCCGACGCAATGAACCTGCCGGGCGTGCCCACGATGACGCGTGTCGCGCAGATCGCGACCTTGCCGATGCCGCCGCGCCCGCCACGGCAACCGATGGCCTCGGCGATCGACGACAAACCCTGAAATCATGCAGGCGCATAGCCTGCGCCCGCATGCCACTGCCTGCACGACGAAATACGGCCCGCACGATGTGCGGGCCGTATGTTCATGAGCCAAACGAAAGCCGAAGGCGCAAGCGAAGCCAAAGGTGACGCGACGGCGATGGGCTGCTTGCGCCGGCGCCTCAGGCAACGCGCCGGTGATTGTCGGCGAGGTAGCTGAGAAGCAGCGTATCGAGCACGCTGGGCGGCGGCCCCGGCTGGCGGGTCTTTCCGTCCTGGCCGTTCTCGTCTTGCTTGTCTTTCGACTTGGCCTCCTTCTCTTTCGAGCCGTCCGCCTTGCTGCCATCCCCGTCGGTCTTCCCGGCGCCGTGCCTGTATCCGTCGGGGCCCGCGTTCTTCGTCGTGACGGTTTCCATCGAACGCGTTTCATGCAGCCCTTCGCCGCCATGGCGGCCGCTACGGCGTCCCGTGCCGGCAGGTGCAAGCGATGCCAGCATCAGTGCGTCGCCGCCTGCCGTCGTCACCGTGTCGGCACCGCCCCCGGCGCCAGCGCCGCCAAGGACCTTGCCGGCCAACTTCTGCGCGCCCTGGCCGGCTTCCATCTCCGCGACCGACTTGACGACCTTGCCGATGCCACCATGCATTGCGGCGGCGATCGTGTTGTCCAGCGCCTCGCTGCCGATATGCGCGGCCGCGAGCGTCGATGCCGCCACGGTCGCGGTGAGGCCTTCCGGCGTGAGATCGGCGGCGACTTCGAGCGCGTCCTCCCCGACCGTCGCCAGGTCGTTCACCATTCCCTTGAAGTTGCCGTGGGCAAGATCCTTGATGGCATTGACCGAGCCCGAGACCACGCCTTCGACCGACGACACGAGGTCCTGGGCGGCCGCATCGACGCCCTTGTTGACGTCGTTCTTGACGGTCTCGATTCCCTTTTCGACCTTGTTCAACACCTTGTCGAAACCCTTGCCGAGATGCATGTTCTGCAAGCCTTCGAGCGCGGCATTCGCGCTCGCGGTGGCCGCATCCGTCGCAGTCTTGCCAACATCGTCGGCCGTCTTCAGCAGGTCCTGCATGGCCAGCTTCATATTGCCCTGCATCAGTGCCTCGGTCATGGTCAGTGCGTCCTGCAGCACCTTCTTCAGGTCTTTTTCCAGCGTATGGGCGACGTGCTCGACGCCGTGCACGACGGCTTTGGCGGCTTTCTCGAGGTCGTGACCGATACTCTGGAACGCATGCTTGATCTTCGAAAATATACTCATGATGTGCTCCTCGGTGCGCACGATCCGCCACGCGCCGCGCCATTTCGACGGTCGCGAGGCCGGGTGTGCGGCGATGTTGATGGCGTGCTTCAGGCTTTCGTCGTGTGCTCGCTCGACGGCTTGTTGAACATGGTCAGCAATTGCGAAAGCAGTTTCAGCACGTCGTTCGTGAGCGTATTCGGATCGGTCGAGCCGTTCGCGTTATTCGATCCGTTGGTGCTTTTCGAACCATCCGTGCCGTCCGTGTTGCCGGGGTTGTTGCTCGGATCGTTGCCCGTATCGTTCGAACCGTCGGTCTGCGAGCCTCGAAGCTGCTGCAGAAGCTGGATGATGTCGGACAGCAGTGCCTGGATCTGCGACGCCTGACCGCCGCCGGCCTGATTGCCGCCTTGCGCGCCTTCCAACTGCTGGAGCAGCTTGAGCAGATCGTCGATGAGTTGCCCCGTCTGCTTGTCAAGACCCTGGCCGCTTTGTGACGATTGTTGCAGCGTGTTCAGAATCTGTTGGAGCAGGGACACGATCTGGCTCTGCAGATCGTTCGAATTGCCGGATGGGTCGGTGGTGTTGTCCGTCGACGGCTCCTGGGTCGAATCCGGGCCCTGCGTGGAACCCGGCGCTTGTGTCGAGCCGCCGCCGCCGCCGTTGCCGAACGCGCCGCCGCCCTGCGAACTGCCGCCGAGCTTCTGTTCGATGATCGCGAAAATCATTTCGAGCAGTTTTTCGATGTCGTTGTTGCCGAGTTTGCCGCCGTGCTTCAGATCCGATTCCAGTTGCTGGATCTCGGCCTGGATGCCGGTGTTGCCGATGTCGTTGCTGATCTTGCTCATGAATAGCCTCTTAACGTACGCGATGAGATATGCGCAGCGGCGTCGGGCTCGCTGCGTGTCGATGTCCATCCTGTTGGCCGCGCGACGGCCGCCTGGCGACGACCGTCCCGGAATCAAGCGTAAGAGAGCCGACGGGCCGCCCTGTCTCCGGAAACGAAACAGCTGGTGTAACGGCGAATGAGCGGACGGCGTGGCGCGCTCGACCGGGCGCCGGTGATCCGTCGTCGAGGCCTGCAACCAGTTCGCACTCCGGAAGTTTGCCGGCTCATGGAACGAAACGAAAGCCGATCCCGATCGACACGGAAAGTCATTGGGCCGCGGTCCGGCCGCGGGTTCGTCCGTCGATGGCGCCCGCCTGGTGTTTTCTTCCGACGCGGCGCCTTTCGCTCTCGTCGCCGCACTTTCGCCGGATTCATCTTTCACGGCTGAAGAATTCACGAGAATGACATGCACATTCACCCGGAACGCAGGCAACGTTTTGTTGTGAAAGCCGTTCGGTAATGCAAATCGCAATCCAGACAAAAGAAAACGATTGAGAAGGGCGGAGCGCATTGTTTCGTCGAAGCAATGCGTTGTCGCGACGCGTTGTTGCACATTTCCACGGCGGTCCGGATTGCCCGCGAGCCCAGTCAAGTCGATTGGGCTGCCTTTTCTTCGTTGAAAGCACGGAGCGAAAAAAATGCCAGGCAAAATCACGTCGTCCCCCGTAGCATCGAGCAGCGCCGCTTCGCCCGGCAGCGAGTCCGAGCACGCCACCCCGCCATCGACGGGCGCGCCCGGCTCGAGCGCGACACGCAGTCGCAGTCGCGGTAGCGGCGGCGTGTTGAGCGGTTTGAACCGAGCACTGAGGGCCACGTCGAAGACGGTCGCCTTTCCGTTCTACACGAAAACTTCCACGGCACCGACGCGAGCCAAACCTGAGTCCAAGGTCGTTCGGGCCGAGGCACCGCGCCCGCGCCGTATGGGCCCGCCGCCGTCGCTCGGCCACAAGCACGAGCGCAATATCGACGCGATCGTGCCGCAGGCAAAGTCGATCTCGGCACGCGCGGAGGTCCGGTTTGGTCTGCCCGAAGACATGCGAACGCCGGAAGGTGCCAAGCGTTACATCGGCACCCAATGGCGGCAGGTCGAAACCGATGGGCAATTCACGGCGGCCGATATCGACCGGTTGGCCAGCATGATCAGTGAGCGTCTGCTTTCCATCGACAACGTGGTCGCCACGCAAAGCGCCCGTCAGCTCGAGACGCCGGCCGGAGCCGCGGCCGATGGCGGCCAGCAGGCTGCCTCGCATGCGATCCTGGTTTCGGACGCGCTTGCGCAAGCTACCGGCGGGGATCCGGTCCGCGCGCATGCTGCCCTGGAGGCACTACTCGACAACACGCAGCACGAGAGCCCCCGCGTACGCGCTGACGTGTTGGCGCTGCAAATCGCGCTCGGTGCCACGGGCATCGGCATGGAGACATTGCTCGCCATTGCGCCGCATGTCCTGCCCGATCACGGTGCAGCGGGTGATGCGAACGCGTCGGAAATTCTCCGTGAGGCATTCCGGCACGGGTTGCGTGCCGCCGATCAATTGCTGCGAGAAAAACCGGTGGATGAGCCGGGTCCGGCAAGTCTCGAAGAACTAGCGGCGCTGGCGGACAAGGTGCTACCGGCCGCCGAGCGCGTGCGAACGGGCAGCACGAGCCATATTGCGGCGGAGCCGGCGGCGTCCGAGGTCACGCCCGCGTGGCTCGCCAACCCGGCCAATACGTTGGCGATCAAGGCGTTGCAGGCGGCGAACGTGCTGCGAGCCGACCCGGCCGCGAACTGCCCGCCGCATCAGGCAGCCGCATACATGGCATGGCGCAATGGATTCGACCGGGAAGGTCCGGGCACGGATCTCGCCAACACGCAGCAACGTTTCTTCAAGCTTTTCACGTATGCGAAACGGGCCGCCAGGACCGGAGTAGCGCAGCGCGCCGTGTCGGGCTTTCTGGGCAAGCAGAAGTCCCCGCTGTCAGCCCTGCAGAACTTCGGCACGGCGGGGATGCTGCTCGGCCACCCGGAGCAGGAGTTCGCCCACTTTACCGGCGCGCTCGCGCCCGTCAAGGAACGACTGGTCGAGCAACTGAAAAGCCCGGCTGCGTCGCATGAGTCGAAAATCCGCTCCGCCGTCCGGCTCGCCGCGCTCGATCAGTGGGAACAGCGCATGGCGACGAAAGGGCTGCGCGGCAAGTTCAAGTTTTCGTCGTCCGATCGCAAGGCCATCGAGGTGCGGGCCCGCGCTGCATTACCCAGTCAGCCCGCGCGAGATCGCGAAAACGACGTGCCCCAGCCGAACCTGGAGGGCCACATGCTCGACTTCAATCACAATCGTGATCGCAACGTCGCGGCGATCAGTGCCGAAGTGAAAGCGCTGGACAAGATGTCGCCTGCGCAACTGGAGACCTGGGCGGCGGAATCATGGGGTGCCGCCGAGCAGGTGCCGGCGTCCGTCACGGAGAAAATCGACGTATTCCGGACGCGTGTTGCAGGTGGCGACATTCGCCCGCAGCGGGGGGAAGCCAATACCCAGCTCGACGCCATCAACGATCTCGTCCGGCAAATGCCGGACGCTTATGACATCCGTTTCAGTAGTGGCGGGATGTATGGTCTGGCGAGCATACCGTCGGAATCCCTGGCTGCGTTTTCGCACCATCTCGGCGTGCCGCACGCGTCGGTGCTGCCCGACGTGGGCTACATCCGTGGGCGCCACGCGGTCATCGATGTCGGCTCGAATTCGCACTTCGGCCACGTTTTCATCGGATCTGACTCGCGCAATTCACTGTATGGCGGCGTGGGAGGCTTCGCCGGATGGTCGTTCGGCAAAAAGCACAAACCCGTCTTCAGCGTCGGAGGTTCGCTCGGCCTTCGGCGTAGCTACGACACGGGCGACGCTCGCGGCGTGACGATTCGGACGCGCCGTTCGGATAACGAACAAGCGGGCCACCCCGATGCATGGCGCAGCACGATGCACGATGTGCTGAATACGGTGCGACACGCCGGGCCCAACGACGAAGCGCCGCGCAATGCCGAGGAAATGTGGGGCGGGCTGACCCAGCGCTTCTGGAAGGATCCTGCCGTGTCGATCAACTGGACCGACAGCCGAAACAAGACGCACGCGACCACGGCAACCGCTGGTGTCGCTGCGCGTATCGGCACGTCGGGCACACCTTCGACGAGTTGGGGGCCGTCGCTCGGCGCGAGCCTGAGAAAGGTCTCGAAGGCGCTCAGCAGGACGAAGGACATCGCGGGCACTCATGCGGTCAACGTCGCGACGAACAACAGTGGCCGGGCTGTGTCGGTCTCGGCCGCGCTCGTCGAAGGGCTTCCCGGTGCGCCGATGCCGCATCACAGCGGGCACCTGGCCACGCTATCGTTCCCGTCGCAGCCCTACGTCGGGGTTGGAACGACGCTCCTCACCACCAATACGAATGCGGCCCTTCGAATCGGCCGCGAAGGCGACCGTACCGTTGGCAAGCACACGTACAAGGATACGGAGTTCGGGACCTTCGACGAGTTGAAGCAATACGTCGACACGCACCGCGCCGAATGGATGACCTCGCTCGGCGGCGACGCCGAGGCAAGCGAGAAGCTCGACAAGTGGATGGCGCAAGTCAAGGAAGGTGCAACGGCCGGCAACCTCGTCATGGGCGAGCGCATGGATATGCACGAGGGGGCCGCACGGAATCTCGACTTCCTCACGCATCGCAAGCAACGCCTGGAACGCCTGACGAAGCCGACGCCGGCTCAGGCGCGCGAGCTGGCGAGGATCGACGCCGACATTCGAAAAGTGCTCGGCAACGAGAATAGCTGGCGCAGGCAGTCGCTGTACGTTCTCGAAGCACTCGGTACCCAACGCACAGTCGGGCTGTCGTTCCTGCTCAACGCGCAAAGCGCGCAGAGCGTGGCCGGCGTACGCGAAATGGCAGCGCTTTCCGCTGCCAAAGAGCCGCAAGCCAACCGCACTTGACACGCATCCGGATGCGTCCGCCCGCGGCGCATCCGCAGGTGTCGAACGACACGAGGTCGTCCGTCCGCTGCGTTGTCGTCGCAGAGAAACACGCTGCGCGCCGGCGGACTCATCGCGGCTGCGGATGATTCCGCGCAGGTGCGGAAGTTTCGCTGTGGTCGACACGGTTTCGCCGACTGGCTGGTCACGTCATACGCAGTCCCGATAATCGACGGCATCGGAGGAGGATACATGCGGCTCACCAACATGATCAGGAATACGGCATCGATGTTGCGCGGCACGTCGCGCGCGTCGACGACAGTGGCGCCGGCGGCCAGTCCCGCTGCATCGACGGGAGCGGGCGTGCAGCCATCGCAACGATCGTCTCCAGGCGCGCGCGCGGGCGCAAAGGCCGGCTTCGCGGCGACGCGCGAGCGTTTCAAAAGCATGCTCGGGTTCAGCCGGCCGCCGTATGCGACGCGCGATGCGCCGGCCGATCGCCGGGCGCTGGTGGAAACCGAATGGCGCCTGCCGTTTGCGCGCGCGAACAAGTTCGGCCGACCGTTTCCGGCGCGCGACGTGCGCATTGCCGCGCAGACACCGGCTCGTCCTGTCGATCCGCCCGGTGACTGGAGCGAGGCGGGCAAGACCGGTCCAGCGCCAGGTTCGAGCGCGTCGGCCCAGAATCGCGCGGCGAAGGCGCACCGGATGCTGGCGAAAGCGGTCGGCAAGTTCACGGCGAAGCGCAAGGGCGAATCGTCGGATGCGGCCTCGACGCGCACAACGAGACGGCCGCGCGATGCGGCCGAACTCGAGCATTGGCTGGGCCATCGCGAAGGGCTGGATAGCTGGGTGCGGGAGTATTTCAGTGCGGACGGCGGAAGCGGGGCGGGCGGTGCAAGCGAGGCCAACGACGCCAACGACGCCAGTGCGGCAGGGCACGTGAATGAAGGCGACGGCGGAAGCCCTGTCGGCGAGCCGGAAAGCACCGACAACGACGCAAATCCAGCGCTCACCTCCAACCGGCATACGTCGCCAGCGGATCAAGTCGTCGTGCTATCCGCGCTGCTCGCGCAAGCGGCGCAGGCGACGGATGCCGTGCGCGGAGTCGCGGGCGAATCCTCCTCTGCCCAGGTTGATCCATCCGATGTGGACAGCACGCACCGCTTCGCGCCATCGCTGATGCTCGGCTATGCCGTGCTCTCCGCGCTCGGCGCGCACGAACCGGCGCGCGCGGCAGCGGCATTGCAGGCGTTGCCGGAGATCGTGAACATCGAAGGGATCGTGCAGCGGGCCGCGACGTTCGACCCGAATGCCGCGCGTCCGTCCGTCACAACGACCGCGGAGCAGCCGCAACGGAATGGCGATCCCGTTCAGGGAGGCAACGGGAGTGAATCGCCGGTCGCTGAAATCACGGCGGAGCTCGACGGCAACGTTCGCGCGACAGGCCAGCTCAGCCGCCCGTCGTCTTCCGTTCCCGTCAACCAGGCGCACGCGGATGCATGGCGCATTGCTCGTGCGCTCGCGAACACGCACCTGGGCTTCGACCTGCTGAAGAAACTCACGGGCAGCGCTGCGTCGACGGCCGACAGTGCGACCGCACTCGCGGTGCTGCAAGCGTGGAGCGCGTTGCCGGAGGGGCACGCCGATCTCGATGCGGCGCTTGCCGCCGCGCACGCCACCACCGACGACAAAGGCGATCTCGCTCCGCGCGTGCTGCGCGCCGTGTCGGGCTCTGCGCAGCCGCGCGACACGGCTGCGCTGTTCGCGTGGCGCCAGGGTTTTCGAAGCGACGCGCCGGGTAGTCCGTTGAAGCAGACGCAAACGCGGCTGCATCGTTTCGTGACACGCGGGATGTTGCGGCTCGACAAGGGCAACTGGTTCTTTCAGCGCATGTTCGGCAAGAAGAAGTCGGCGTTGCGCGGCTTGATGCTCGGTTCGTCGGGCGCTGCGCTCGCGTCCTACACGAAGGAGGCGGCCCGTTACGCGGATGCGCTCAAGACGGCCAGCGCGACCTTGGCGGCATCGCTGCGCAGCCCGCGTCTCGCGACAGGCGCGCCAGATGGAGAAGAGACGCGCGCGCGCGAAGCCGCGGCCGCTGCACTGGAGGCGATTGCCGCCCGGCCGGCGACGCATATTGGCGACCTCGAACTGGACGAAGCAACGATGGCAGCGCTGGAAAATCGCGAGCCGAAGATGAGCGTCGAGCAACGCGACGACGCGCCGGCACTGCTCGATGCCGGTGCATTGCGCGAATGTGCGAAGCGCTTTCATGTGCATCGATGGGAAGCGGTAAAGGCCGCGCTCGAACACGTCGACAAGGTCGGCGAGTCGAAGGCGCTCAAGCCCGAGCGCCTGGGCCGCGAGGAAATCAGAAGTGTGATGCGCCAGGTGATCACCGATCTGCAGCAGTCGACGCAGGTGGCTTTCGCGGATGGCGGGCGTTTCGGCTTCAGCACGCGGGGTCTTTCGCTGTCGGTCAACCGTGGGCCGCATCAGCACCTGCCCGTCGGGGGCGAACTCACGCTGTCGCATTACCGCACTCGCAGGGCCGTCGTGACCCTGCAGCGCAACAACGTGGGCTTCGATATCTTCATCGGCACCGAACATGGCAAGCGCTCGGTGGGGAGGCTTGGCGCGCGCATCGGCTACAGCAAGCACATGAGCTGGCTTGGCGGCTTGCGGCTGGGCGGTTCGCTGCGCCTCACACCGTTCGATCGCGAGCAGCGCGAGCCGCGCGGCGTGCTGATCCGCGTCGCCCGCGAGCGTCTCACCGACGAGAGTCTCGACTGGGTCGCGATGAAGTACGACGATGCGCGCACCACCGAAACCGTACTCGACATGGTCGACTTCCTGTTCGAGGAAGCGAGCCAGCCGGTGCGTGACAAGGAGGGCGAAGCGCCCCTGTTCGAGCGCCTTGCCGCACGCATCGGCGAGCGCACGGATATCTCGATCGGCTGGCAGGACGGCCGGACGAAGGCAACGCGCCAGGGCATTCATGCGTCGGCGGGCGCGTCGGTGACCGCACCGAGTTCGTCGGTCCGTGGCTCCTATGGCCTCGACGGCAATGTGACGGTGGATCTGAACAGCCGCAACGAAACGGCCGTCAACGAAGACACCGGTTCGATCCGCTACGACCGTCGCGCCGTGACGCAGAGCATGCGCGTCTCCGTGCAGGGCACGGCGGGCGCGAGTCCGGGCTGGCACAAGGGCGAACTGACGGGCGGCCTGCCGGGTGCGTCGCCGCTGGGTGTCGGCGGCGCACGGCCCGAGCGGCTCGTGGCCGCGCGCGTGATGCTGCCGGAGCGCGAAGGGCGGATTCTGAATCGCGGCTGCTATGCGGACCAGCAGTTCGCGTCGTTCAACGCGTTTGCGGCGGCCGTCGAGAGTTCGCGCGAGGAATGGATCGAGATGTACTGTCACACGCACGGCTGCGACTATCCCGAGGCGGCTGCGAAGCTCAAACATGACCTCACGATGATGAAGACCCATCAACGCGTCAATCACACCTTCCTCGTGCGCCGCCGGCTGAAGCCGGCGCAGGCGCGGCGCGGCGACGTCTATCGCGCGCTCGAACGCATGCATGACGCCGCCGCCCACGCCGCGCCCGGCAAGGGCGAAGACTGGTCGCGTCCGCTCGACGCGATGTTGCGCGAGCGCGCGTCGTGGTTGCCGGAACGGATTGCCGTGAGCGAAGTGACGGGGCGTGTGCGCAGCACGCCGGGCTTGCGCTTGCCGATCGGCGGTGTCGCATCGGAAAGCGTGCTCTCGCAGCGCGAGCTGATGCGCTCGAAAGCATGAGCGCCGGGGCATCTGGTGTCGATCGGATGACGGACGTGGCCGGCATTCATCGTCGCAGCGGAAATCGCGAAGCGCGTGGATCTGATGTGGACACGCACGTCGACGTATACCGCGCTCGTGCCGAACTTCGCGACGCTATCGGGTGCGGCATGCGATCGTCTCGACCCGATGGTGAGGCGATCGCACCTGAGCGATTCGTCGAGCCCGCAGACATTGCTGCTGACGGTCGAAAATGGAATGCGTCACCTCTTCCCGCATGAATGTCTCGTCGTACGTCGCCATGAAAGGCGCGCCAAAGATTGAACGCGTGCGTGCTTCCGTGCCACGGCTCGGCGGGCGGCCATGCCGGCGCCGCCTGCATGTAGCCGCGGTGAGACTGGACAAAGAATGGTCGCGTCGCGCTCGGATAGAGACCGAAGCGCAGCGTGTGAAAGCGTCCGTTGAAATGGAAACCAACGTGCATCTGCTTGCCGGTTGGGCCGTCGCCGAAACCGTACGTAAAGCCGATCCGGCTGTTCGCGCCGACAACCCGGCTTTGATAGGAAGGCGTCAGCCAATCCGGCAAAGGCGGTTGCCAGGGTCCCGGCTGCGTATAGGCTGCATAGCCCTGAGGCGAGAAGACTGGGCTGCCTGCCGGACGCCTGTAACGAAACTTCGCGATGACTTCGCTGCGGTCGCCGCGGCTTCGCGGCGTGCGCGCGCGGACAAGGACGCGAATGGATAACGTCGCGTCATCGACACAGCGATCCGGTTGCAGCCGGACACGGTAAAGCGAGTTCCGATGACATTAGCGAACGAACCGAGCGCACAGGCGCTTCTCGACACAATCAGGCAACGCGTGGCCGATGCCGCCCGCGTGCCGGGACTCGCCGCGCGGCACGAGGCGATCTTCGACGTGGTGCCCGCGCTGAAGGCACGGATCGACGGGGCGTTCGCGGACGGGGCCCCCGACGCCCAGGAAGCCACCGCGTGCCTGCGCGAAGCGTTCGAAGCGTTCAAGCGGGCCCACGCGATTGCGCGTCTGCCTTATTCGCCGCGGCTCGATGCGCGTTATCCGTATCGAGACGAGACGTTGAAACCGGTCCTTATCGTCGAGCTGCGCGATCCGACACAGGCGTCCGATGAGCGGGCAGCATCACGCATCGAGGCCGTGATGCCTTACGTCGATGCGGCGTTGAGCGATCAGAGCCGTGGCGACGCGTATCGAAACATCATCCAGTGCCGAACGATCGAGCCCGACGACCTGCGCGATCCACGCGAGCACGTGCTGGTGGGCGAGCGCGGCGCATTTGCGGCGCGGCGCATCCATCGCGGCGAGTGCGTCGGCGTGTATGGCGGACGGCTCATGAGCGCCGCGATGTTCTTCACATGCGTGGATGAGTCGTTCGTGATCTGCGCGAACTCGGGCAACTCGGTTGCTTTTGTCGACGGAGAGAACGTGCTGGCGATGGCAAACACGTCGCTCGCCTACGATGCAGACGGCATTCCCGTCGCGCAGGCGGAGCACGGCTACAACCTCGAGGCCGCATCGTTCGATGCGAGGTCTCGCTGCGGCCGGCGCTTTTCCATCCGCGCATTCTTTGCGACCGAAGAGATCGAAGGGGGCACGGAGTTGCGGTGGAATTACCGCTATTCGCCGGAACTCGTTCGACATGTTTTCGGAGAGGCTTATCGTCGGACGGATCTGCACGCGGGCTGATTGCCCGAGGTAGCACGCCGGGCTATAGCAGTGGGGATGGCGAGCATGTGGTTGCGCTTGAGAACGGGCTCGCCGTGCAGGATTCCATTGCACGTGACGCACTTGAAGAATGTTTTCCGACGAACGGCGCGCTCCGGCGCGAACCACCACTGCGATGAAACTGACCATTCCCAGCTATACCGAACCGGCCGGCGACGATTCGCCTCCGCCACACCGCCAGCGTAGCGCTTCGCCTCCATCGCCGAAGCGGCGACGGCTGGCGTCGGGAAGCCTGCAGATGCTCGAGAGCGCCGGTGCTCCCAAGCTGGAGACCGTGCACGGGGAGGCCAATCGCCCGCGCGTGCAGTTGCCCGGAGTAAGCGCGCGGCGGAGCGAGCCGCCCGCCCAACTCAGTCCGTCGCTCGAAGCGAAATTCGGCCTGGAAATCGAGATTCCGAGCGTCGACGTGTCAGCAGGCGGTGACGTGCTTCGCCGCGGCGTCATTCTTCTGGACCGTCCTCATTGGAAACTGGAGTGCGATGACAACGGCGGCGGCAAGCACGATCTGGAATTCGTAACGAATCCGCTTGCGAGCGAAGACGACGTGCGTGCGGCGGTACGAGAGATCACTGCGCTAACGGCAGCGATTCGCTCGCGGGCGCTCGCTGGCGATATGACCGTTCGGCTGAAAGACATCGTGAGCGACGCCAAGGTCGACGCCGTCTTGCAGTTGAATGATCCGCACATGCCTGGACGCTTGCAGGCTACGTATGGCGTCGGCCTGGATCATGTCGGAATGCTCATCGATGAATTGCTACCGAGGAAACAGGCAGAGGGGATCCATGAGAACACGAGGGCGGTTGCCGACTTTTACGCGGCCCGCACCGGTGAGCCCTTGCCGCCCAAAGCGTGCTCCTTCATCCGGCTCATCAGCATGTACCTCGCGCGCGCGCAAGCGAAGCTCCCTGCGGACGGCACGGTACATATCTTCTTTCGCATGATGGCGCGCAGCGACTTTTGTGCCGCGTTCTCCAAACTGCTATCGCCTCACGAGCAGGGGGCCTTGCGCACCCTCCTTGTGCCATCGAAGGACGCGTCCACGCGAGTTCCGATGATGATGGAAGCGCTGCACATGAGCGACCCGGATCAGCTGGTGTTCGCAAAGCCCTATAACCTGGCCGACCGAAACCCTAACCACCGGCAAGCTGGTCCGACCATCAAGGCGTGGTTGACGTCGATCGTAGAGGGGCGGCAGGAGGGACCCTGGCAGAAGGACTTGCTGTCGCCGCCGGTCGGGTATCCGTTGCATAGTGGAGACCTGTCTACCGACTACGGGATGGGCGCGATGGGGGTCGACGAGCGTAACGGTCTCATCCTGTTCGAAATTCGCGGCGCGCCGTATCGGCCCCAGCACGTGACGATGAACGGGCAACTGGCGCGTGCCGCTGACAACGAACTTGGACGTGCGGGAAGGCACAACCCCGCATTGAAGACCGCGAAGCGAGGGCCCGTCTCGAGCGCCAAGTACGACGCATTGCGTGGGGCCGAAGAGGCCTATGCTGGCCTCCGCAATGCCGCACAAACGATTGAAGCGCGGGCTGAGACGCTGGATGCGGCTGGCTGGAGGTACTTGGGGCGGTACTTTGAGACCCAGTTGGCCAAGCTCACAAAGGCGCGCACGGCGATTTCCGCGCGTAGCCAGTCATCCTGGGCGCCGCGCCTGAGCCAAACGATGGACGAACTCCAAAAAGCAGCTCATGACGTTCTTCAAACGGGCAACGACGGGAAACTGCAGGATCTCGTTGCAAAGCTCGAGCCGTTCAAGCTCGCGCTTGCGCGGTATGAAGACGTGCTGTGGAAGTCTGGTGCCAGCCGCAAGTGAACCCCCGATTCCCGTGGAACAAAATCGGCCGTACAAGTTTGCCGTTGCGGTCCGACGGCGCTTGTATTGGGGACGGACGAAGCGCTCCTCCCTGGCAGGCTGGTTTTTAAGTCGCGTGATGCACTGCCCGCCGTGTTGCGCACACGCCCGTCTCGCGGGCATCTCTGATTGGGCGCAGGCTTGCCTTCGGAAACGTACCGAGACGGATCTCCCGTACCCCGCCGCCTGCTCGATAGCGCATGAAAATTGAACCGATATGCCCTTCACCCCGGCACGGACCACACCAAGACACCGTGCTCATCGGACAGGCGACGGCCATTGTCAGCCGGAATTAGCCCTTGTAATTCCCTCGTGGTGAGCGTGCTCATTGCAACCTCCGGGGAAAATTGCCCCCACATTTGCCCCCACCGGTCCGGGAGCGTCGCTTTTTTGCACATCGCGGCGCGGCCCCGGTAAAATGCAAGGTTGATCCACGGAAAGCGCCGTGATTTAGCGGAAGAGGATTCCCCGAACATGACTGATCTTCGTCTTACCATGCGGTTCGCTGCAGTGCTCGCCACCGGCGCGCTCGTCGCCGGTTGCGGTACGTCGTCGCCCACGAAAGTGGACTACAAGAGCGATTCGAAATCGAAGGAAGCGTCGCTCGCAGTGCCGCCCAACATGCTCGACGAGACGGCCGATCAGCGTTCGCTGCCGCCGCAGGGCGGCGCGACTTCATTGTCCGCGCTTCAGCAGGTCCAGCATGCGGCGCCTCCGGCGGACACCGTCGCGCCCGCCGTGGCCGGCATGCATATCCAGCGTGACGGCACCGAGAGCTGGCTCGTGATCGACGGCAGGAAGCCGGCCGACATCTGGCCGCAGGTGCGCCGTTTCTGGCAGGAGCAGGGCTTCCTGCTCGTCGTCGACCAGCGCGACAAGGGCGTGATGGAAACCGACTGGAACGAAACCCACCCGCAGATCAACGACGGCCTGATCCGTAGCGTGATCTCGAAGGCGATGGGCAATTCGTACGTGACGGCCGAGCGCAACAAGTACCGCACGCGTCTCGATTCGGCGCCGAATGGCGGCACCTACGTGTTCATCAGCCAGAAGGGCATGCGTGAGGCGCTCACCGGCGCGAACAACGATTCGAGCAAGTGGGAAGCGAAGCCGAACGATCCGGCGCTCGAGACGGAATATCTGAAGCGGCTGATGGCGGTGCTCGCGCAGAACGAGCAGCGCGCGAAGAACGGGGAACCGCCGATCGCGAACATCAAGGACAACGCGGTGCCGAAGGACAAGAAGGCGGATACGGACGCGTCGAAGGCTGCCGCCGCGGCGATCGCGGCCCAGAACGTCGCGCGTACGTCGTCGCAAGCGAATGACGTCGATTCGGCCGCGGTGCCGTCGGAAGTCACGCTTGGCGAGCCGTACGACCGATCCTGGCTGCATGTCGGCCTCGCGCTCGATCGCGCGAACTTCACGGTCGACGATCGCGATCGCACGAAGGGCGTGTATTTCGTGCGTTACGTCGATCCGAAGGATCTGAGCTCGGCCGAGCAGGGCTTCTGGAGCCAGTTGTTCCATGGCAAGAAGGAAAAGCAGGCGAAGCAGTATCGTGTCAACGTGAAGGCGCTGACCCCCGACCAGACCCGCGTGGCGGTCGTCGACGATTCCGGTGCGATCGATACGTCGTCGCCGGCACGGCAGATCATGGGGTTGCTGGTGAATCAGCTGCGCTGATCGCAGCCTGCTTCCGGTTCTCGAAAAAGCCCGCCATCTGGCGGGCTTTTTTCATGTTCGCGCGCCAGCGCGTGCGCGAGGTTCCGTCGTCCCGCGACGTTACGTAACATCCGCGCGTTACGGCAGCAGCGCGGGTGTTACATCGTCATGACCGGGGGAAATGTCCTTATAGATCAATGGCGTGTTTGGGAAATCGTGCCTGGCACGCAAACTGCTTAATAAGATGGAATCGTTGGGACGGGAAGGATGGCGTCAGATACGGGCGTGCGTCGCAAGCGCCTGACCAACGGAATCGACGTCTTCAGATGTCGGCGCGGCGAGCGCCGGCACAACCGATGATGATCCGCGCGGTGCGCGGATCTCGATGGCCCCGTCGCCTATCCTCGTAGGGCGACGGTTTCGCCCGCGCTTCTTCTGAAGCGCGGGCAATTTTTTTGGAGCCGCGAGACGAGGGTGTGCCGGTGCGGCCGCGCGTTCCGCGCACCTGCTGGCTTGCCGCGACGCGGCCGCGGACCGGGGCGATCGTGCCGGGATCCGCGTGCTGTCGACGCGGGCGTGAGCGGGGTCGTGCGGCCGGGCGCGTGGCCGGCCGCGGCGGCGCGTCAGTGCGACGCGCTGGGAACGTCGAGAATCAGGATGATGGTCCAGTCGGCGTCGCCGTCGTGGTGATACTGGCGTTCGGCGACGATGAACGGCTGCTGCTTGCCTTGCGGGCCGAGGAAAAGCACGTCGCCCTCCATCGGCAGGCACTCGATCGGCGGCAGCGCGAGAAAGGCGTCGGCCGAGCCGCGCGGCATCAGTTGCTTGATCTGGCGAGTGGCCGCTTCGGTCCACTCGATGTCGAGTTGAATATTGCTCATGCTGTCCTCCGCACCGGGGTGCGCACGGGTGGAAAATTTCGGTGCGCGACTTTAGCACAGCGCGCAGGCGCCGCAACCAAAAAAGCCGAACCCGGTTGCCCGGATTCGGCTTTTCGCTTGTGCGGTGCCGCCGAACTTACTGGCTGGCAGCTTCTGCCGGAGCGGCCTTGGCGGCCTTCTTGCCGGCCTTCTTCGCTGCTGCCTTGTGGTGAGCAGCCTTCTTGGCGTGATGGTGCTCTTCCTGCATCGCCGGCTGTGCAGCCTCGGCTGCTTGCTGCTGTTGCAGCGCCTGTGCGCGTTGCTCGATCTCGGCGATCTTTGCCGGGTCGGTGATGGTCTTGATTTGCGTGCTCTCTTGCGCATACGCTGCGCCAGTCAGCGCCGACATCGCGACCAGAATAGCCAGGGACGTCTTCTTCATTGCTTTACCTCCGCTAAGTGGTGATGAACCCGAATGTTGCCGTTTTGTCTGGCGACTGCAATCGAGTGCGTGTCGAGTGTAACAAAAGTGACGGATCAATGTGCAATGGATCGCGGCGCGGCGCAAGGCCCCGTTGAAGTCGCGCAACACTTCGCGCATTCCGTCACGCGCATGCCATCCGGGCGAATCTGCCGTTTCCGCTTGCGGCCTGACACGATCAAAACCAGCCGAGCCACCGATAGACATGGAACTGCGCGATGCCGATCAGCTCGTGCAGCGCCTGGTTGGCATCCGCCAGGTTGCGCCAGCGAGGCAGCCAGCCCGTTTGCGCACGCCGGCGATTCGCGTATACGGGCTGCGGATCGACGCCGAAGTGGCGGAAATCGAGTAGTGCGCGCCGCATCTGGTACGACGACGTGACGAGAATGCGCGAGTCGTCATGTTGTGGGCGTAGTATAGACGCAGTGAATTTCGCATTTTCGTAGGTTGTGCGGCTGTTCGGCTCGAGAATGAGGTCGCCGGGAGCGACACCTTCCGCAACCAGCCGGCGCCCGTAGACGGCCGCCTCGGTATCGCCGTGATGTTGCGGGTCGCCACCCGACATCACCACGGTGCAGCGGCTGGCCCGTTGGCGGCACGTGCGATAGAGCGCTGCGGTCTTGCGGATGCGTGCCTCCCCGTCGAGCGGTGGCTGCAGGCCGGTGTCGGTGCGTCGCGTGCCGGCGCCGATGATGATCAGCGTGGTCTGCCCGTGCATGTCGGGGCGCTCGATCGGTGTGACGCCGGCCTCGGTCCATGCGAGGAGCGGTGCGGCGAGCCAGCCTGTCGCGAGCAGCCAGAACAGCGCCGCGCCGGCAATTGCGACGAGTCGCCGCCGCTTGCGGCAGAGCATGAAACAGATGAAGAGAAGTACAAATGAATCGAACAGAATCAATTTGATTGGGGTATGGTGTCTTTTTATGGACGGCTGACGATCCGGCCCTGACGCGATGCCGAATGTCGGCCCCCAGAATCGGTGGCGGTATCGGCGGGTGGAGATCCTGCCCGGCGCGCCGCTTCGCATTGTCGCTGCACTTTAAGAAAGAATCGAGATGGCCACGTATTCCAACGAAGCGGTGCTCGACGCATTGAGACGAGTGCAGTACCGCCAGGTACCGTGGGCGCGCCGCCCGGGCGTGTTCGAGTATCTTCGGTCGCTTGGGCTGATGGACACGGTCCGGCAGAAAACCGTTGCTCCCGCACCGGGGTTCCATGCACCGGTCGACATCGCGGTGCTGACCGATAGCGGTCGAGCCGAATGCGCGCGCCTCGAGCGCGACGAGAAATTGCTTTCCTGGACTGATCGCCGTATGGACGACTACGCATTGAGCGAAGCGAGCGCCGTGGCGATTCTTGAAAGCCGCCTGTAGCGGCCGTACTTCCGTCCTCGCGCGTCGCCGCCGGCGGCGCCAAAAAAAAGCCCGTATCACGAGGATACGGGCATACCGGATACTTTTGCTGTTGCCACGCTCTGTGCTCATGGCAACGATGTGACTCGTCCCATGCCGGGCAGTTCCCGAATCGGGGAATTTTCTTTGGCGAAATCCTGGTGATTGTCGGCTACGGATGACGCGGCAAGTCAGACGGCTGCGAGCCGATACGCGCGCGTGCATTGCTTGCGATGTCGCCGCGCAAATCGCCGCGCGGAACCGTCTGCCGGTTGGCCTGTGCGGCCGGCGATTGCTGGCGGAGGGTGTTCCGGTGATCCTGCTGGCGATGAGGCGGCTTAGCGCGATCGTCTGCGTGAGCGGGGGCGGTCAGCGCCAGCGAAATGACAATGCCGCATGCGACGAGCAGTGACATTGGTTTCATGGCGGGGCTCCCTTCAAGTCGCCGGCGCGGCTTGTTGATATGTCGCTAAGGTAAGCGCGGGAGTGCAGGCTTGCTGTAAATAATAGTAAATAGATGTATCGCTGCGCGACAGCGGTCATCGATGGCGGCGGGCGCCGCGCAATGGCGTGGCGCGGAAACAAACCGGGCGGCCGAAGCCGCCCGATCGAGCATGCGTTACGCCATCTTCACAGGGGCGCGCCAGGATTCCGGATTGGTCCAGAAGGCGCCGCGCAGCCGGTCGCGGCTCGGCGGTGCCGGCGGTTTCGCCGCGCTCGCACCGATGCGTCCGCGCAGCGAGATCTGGCGACCGCTCGTGCCGAGTCGCTTGACGATTTCGGCGAGCGTGCCGTCAGCCTGCCATTCGTCGAAGCGGCGGCGGCAGGTCGGCGGCGACGGATAGCGGCCCGGCAGCTTCGACCAGCCTTCGCCCGTCGACAGGACCCACAGCACGGCGTTCACCACCGAACGGGCCTCCACGCGCGGACGGCCGCGCCGTTCGCTCCGGGCCGGCTCCGAGCAAAACAGACCCTCGACCAGCGCCCACTCGTTATCTCTCAAATCGTCGAACAGCATCATGTCCTCACCTCAGCGAAGCTAACTCCGGTGCGCTGCCTTGCGCCGCGCACTCTTCAAGCACTCGAGCGTTCGAGTGCCGGGTGGGGGCGTCCGGTTGGCCGGCAGCGGCGTTTCTGCCTTCCGTCCGACGAAACCTGCGCCCTGTGCGCCAGGTCACGCACGAAGCGTGCCACGTCGGATGCGATTCCCTCGAGAGCCGCTTGGCAGCGGGCTAACGGCTAAGTCAGCTAGGGGCGTATAAGACGCCAAAATAACCCGCCAGCAAATCAGGACAATCACCAATCTTGTGCAATTGGCCCGTGCCGCGTGCGTTTGCGCGGATATTGCACCGCAGCGAAACATGCCCGGCGGGTACCTGACTCGCACATCGCGGCCGGTTCGGGCATTAAAATCGCGCATCGATATCGGCGATTGATGAGGTGAAGGGATGAACGTTACGCTGCGCCAGCTTCGCGTATTCATCGAGGTTGCGCGGCTCAGGAGCTTCAGTCGCGCGGGCGACGAGATCGGGCTCACGCAGTCCGCGGTCAGCCGCTGCGTGCGCGAGCTCGAAGCCGAACTCGGGCTGAAGCTGATCGACCGGACGACGCGCGACGTGCAACTGACCGACGTCGGCTCGAACCTGATCGCGAGCGTGTCTCGCCTGATCGACGATCTCGACGACACGCTGCGCGAGATTCGCGAGATCGGCGAGCAGCGGCGCGGGCGCGTGATCGTCGCCGCGAGCCCGACGATCGCGTGCCGGCTGATGCCGCGCGTCGTTGCGTCCTGCGAGCGTCAGTTCCCGTTCGTCACGCTTGGCTTGCGCGACGACGTGCAGAGCGACGTGCTGCGCAAGGTGAGGTCGAGCGAGGTCGATTTCGGTGTTGTCATCGGGCCGCTCGCCGTCGCCGATCTGGTGTGCGAGCCGTTGATGACCGATTCGTTCTGCCTGGTCGCGCGTGCCGATCATCCGCTCGCGGCGCGGGCCGAGGTGCCGTGGACGGCACTCGACGGCGAGCGCCTCGTGCTGCTCGATCATGCGTCCGGAAGCCGGCCGCTGATCGACGCCGCGCTGGCCGCTCACGAGGTCCGCGCGACGGTCATGCAGGAACTCGGGCATTCGGCGACGGTATTCGGGCTCGTCGAGGCCGGCGTCGGCGTGAGCGTGCAGCCGTGGCTGTCGCTGCCGCTGCCGGCCGGATCGACACTGGTCGCGCGGCCGTTGACGCCGCGCACCGAGCGTACCGTCGAACTGGTGCGCCGCCGCGACCGGTCGCTGTCGCCCGCCGCGCAGGCGATCTGGGCGCTCGCGCGCCAGATGCCGGCGAGGGCGGAGGACCTCGATTGAGGGTACGGATCCGGCCCGCACGCCGGTACACTACGCGGATCGTGTTCCTCGGCGGTGGTTCTCGATGGTGCATTCCGCAGATGCCGGCCCGTCGACGGGCGAGCCGGCGGCACGCGGCGCGGTGCATGCGCTGCGCCCGTCGCTGATCCGGGAAGTGGCGAACGCCGGCTTCGGCGTGCCCGACGTGCTGCCGTTCTGGTTCGGCGACTCGGACCGCGTGACACCGGCGTTCATTCGCGACGCGGCCGCGGCAGCGCTGCACGACGGCGCAACCTTCTATACGCACAACCGCGGCACGGTACCGCTGCGCGACGCGCTCGCGTCCTACGTGAGTGCACGTCACGGCGCGACGGTGGCCGAGACGATCTGATCGCCGCGTTGCGAACCTTGTCGGGTGCGGGCGACAGTCTCGCGTTCTGCAAGACGCTGGTGCGCGGGGCGGGGCTCGGACTGGCGCCGGGGCGCGCGTTCGGCCCGGAGGGGGAAGGGTTCGTGCGCTGGTGCTACGCATGCGATCCGGCGCGGCTTGATGCGGGTGTCGAGCGCTTGCCGGCGTTCCTTGCGCGCGGTGCGGCACGGGGCTGAAGCGGGGGCGGAACGGTCGCGGCGTGTGCGCGGCGGGCCGTTCGGCTCATCTTTACGCACCGGGCAATTTTGCGTAATATGGCGCTCAGTCACGCGGTTCCGTCGTTGAGCCGTGCTGTTCCGTCCGGTTTGGGCCTGGCTTGAAGTTGGTTCGCCGCCCCCGGTTCGTGCTCCCATCAATATGACCGATCAGAATCGGGCGAGCGCGTCTTCCGTTCCTTTCGTCTGTTTGTTGATCCGGTTCGTTTGACCACAGGGTCTGGCCTAGCTGCATGAATACCCAAGAGGCGAAGATCGTCCTCGAGACTGCTTTGATCTGCGCGCAGGAACCGCTGAAACTCGGCGATTTGCGCAAGCTCTTTGCCGACGGCGTGTCGGCTGACACGGTCCGCACGTTGCTCGAAGATCTGAAACAGGATTGGTCCGGCCGCGGCGTCGAACTGGTGGCGCTGGCAACCGGGTGGCGCTTTCAGAGCAAGCCGGCGATGCGCCATTTTCTGGATCGTCTGCATCCCGAGAAGCCGCCGAAGTATTCGCGCGCGGTGCTCGAAACGCTCGCGATCATTGCGTATCGGCAACCGGTCACGCGCGGCGACATCGAAGAGATTCGCGGCGTCACGGTCAATACGCAGGTGGTCAAGCAGCTCGAGGATCGCGGCTGGATCGAGGTGATCGGGCATCGCGACGTGCCGGGGCGTCCGGCGCTGTATGCGACGACCAAGCAGTTCCTCGACGATCTCGGTCTGAAGGCGCTCGACGACTTGCCCGCGCTCGAGGAGCCCGCCGCGAACATCGAGGCCGCGCTGCTCGCGCAGCAGGCGATGGATTTCGACGGCGATGCGCCGGCGGCGGAAGACGTGCTGGAAGCCGGCGAAGCAGCGGCCGACGAACCGCAGGCGCAGCCTGGCGGATTGTCGGGCGATGCCGCGACGGACGTCGCGGCGACGCAGGAAATGCCGAACCGCGATACGCTGGAAGCTGATCGCGTTCGAACCGAACAGGCTGACGCCGAAGCAGCGTCGGCCGGCGGGCAGCCCGAGCCGCTGCGCGCGGAGTGGAACGAGGAAGATCGCAAGCCGGCCGCCGACGCGGTTGCCGGAGACGGAGCGGAAGCGGCCGGCGACATGCCGGGCGAGGCCGATGCCACACGCTCCCGTCCCGCGGATGGCGAGATGCTGGACGATACGTCCGACAGCCTCGCCGATGCCGTACGCAGTGCCAGCGCGCCCATCGGCGCCGACGCGCTGCCGGACGACGAAGCAGAACCCGAACAGCGCCGCGCCTGATCGCGGCCGACTTCTTGCCGCGCCCGCGCCGGGCGCGAGACCTGACATTTTGAGGTTGTTTTGACAGATATCCACGATATTGAATCGTCCGCGCCTGCCGTGCAGGCCGCGCGTGCCGACGATGCGCCGGAGCAGGACGCTCCGGGTGGTGACGAGCGCCCCCGCCGCGGCTTGCGGCGCGGCCCGCGCAGCCTGATCGCGCGTCGCCGCGCGGCGGCCAAGTCGAAGGGCGCCGATGGCGAGTCGCAGGGCGGCGAAGGCGCGGATGCGCAGCCGGCCGAGGCCGCTGACGCGCAGCCCGCACGCGCGCCGCGCAAGGAAGGCGCGGCCAAGGGCGGCCGCAAGCCGGCCGGCAAGCGTGAAGGCGCGGCCAAGGGTGCCCAGGGTGGGCAAGGCGGCCAGGGGCGGCGCGGTGGTGCGGCGAAGGCCGAGGGCGATGCAGCGTCGCAGGACGATCTGTTCGCCTATGTGACGTCGCCGGCCTTCGACGCCGACAATTCGGCGGGCGGCAGCGGCGTGCGTGCGCCGATGCTGCGTCGCGGCCGCAGCCAGCCGGCGAACAAGCGCGTGCTGTCGCCGGACGACGACGCGCCGAAGCTCCACAAGGTGCTCGCGGAAGCCGGCATGGGTTCGCGTCGCGAAATGGAAGAGCTGATCGTCGCCGGTCGCGTGTCGGTGAACGGCGAGCCCGCGCATATCGGCCAGCGCATCATGCCGACCGACCAGGTCCGCATCAACGGCAAGCCGGTCAAGCGCAAGCTGCCGAACAAGCCGCCGCGCGTGCTGCTGTACCACAAGCCGACGGGCGAGATCGTCAGCCACGCTGACCCGGAGGGTCGTCCGTCGGTATTCGACCGCCTGCCGCCGATGAAAACGGCGAAATGGCTGGCGGTGGGTCGTCTCGACTTCAATACCGAAGGTCTGTTGATGTTGACGACGTCGGGCGATCTCGCAAACCGCTTCATGCATCCGCGCTACAGCGTCGAGCGTGAGTACGCGGTGCGCGTCGTCGGCGAGCTGTCCGAAGGGATGCGGCAGAAGTTGCTGCATGGCGTCGAGCTGGATGACGGCCCGGCGAACTTCCTGCGAATTCGCGACGGCGGCGGCGAAGGCACGAACCACTGGTATCACGTCGCGCTGGCTGAAGGCCGCAATCGTGAAGTGCGCCGCATGTTTGAGGCGGCCGGCCTGATGGTGAGCCGCCTGATCCGCACGCGTCACGGCCCGATCCCGCTGCCGCGCGGCCTGAAGCGCGGCCGCTGGGAAGAGCTCGACGAGGCGCAGGTGCGCAAGCTGATGGCGACCGTCGGCCTGAAGGCGCCGTCCGAGGAGAAGGGCAAGCGCGGTGGCAGCGGGCAGGCCGAGCGTCGCCAGCCGGATCCGATGCAGACGTCGATGGGCTTCATCGGCCGCGAACCGGTGCTGACGGCGCATGGTCAACTCGACCAGCCGCGTCGTGGTGGCGGCCGGCGCGGCGGCCCGGGCCTGCCGGGCCTGAGCGGCTACGGCAGTCTGCCGGTTTCGCCGTCGGGCCATGGCAACCGCTCGGGCGGTGGCCGCGATGTCGACGGCAATCGCGCGTCGTATGGCGCTGGCCCCAAGCGTGAAGGCGCGGGCGGCAAGCGAGGCGGCCCGAAGGGCGGCAACCGCAACCCGAACGGCAATCGTGCCGAAGGCGCCGGCAACGGCGGCGGCGGTGCGCGCGGCGGCCAGCGTCCGCAGCGCAATCGCTCGCGCGGTCGCTGAGCGTTTCGGGCGTCCGGCGGCGTGTAGCCGTCGGGATGCCGGCGAAATCGGCATCGGTCTGGTTGAGTCGGCGCCTTGACTGTATATATCGCGCTGCCGGATTGTGTCGCCTGGTCGGACAGTCCGGTTTCGCATTTTTGAGCCGGTAAAGGCGGGCAGGACGCTGCTTTTGCCGGCTGGCTTGGCGTTTGCGCCAAAAATCGCTATAATCGCGGAGTCGCTGGGCGTACGGATTCAATGTGCGGCTCAGGTGCGACCACCAGTAAGAAGATGGGCGTTCCGCCCATTTTTTTTTGCTGAAACGGTTAGGCATCTCGGGTAGCGCTTCCTGCGCCGGCTAAGGCGCGCGCCCGCGGGTGAATCGCGAGCGGCGGGCGCGAACACCTGAGAGGACACTGTGCAACTGACGGAACTGATAGAAACCACGGTCACCGGGCTCGGCTACGAGCTGGTGGAACTCGAGCGCACCGGGCGCGGCATGCTTTGCATCTACATCGATCAGCCTGCCGGCATCTCGCTCGAAGATTGCGAAAAGGTTACGCGTCAGCTCCAGCACGTCTTGACGGTCGAAAATATCGATTACGAACGGCTCGAAGTCTCGTCCCCGGGGCTCGACCGCCCGTTGAAGAAGCTGGCCGACTTCGAGCGCTTCGCCGGCAGCGAAGTTTCCGTGACCTTGAAAAAGCCGCTGGACGGGCGCAAGACGTACCGGGGCATTCTGCACGCGCCGAATGGCGAAACGATCGGTTTGGAATTTGAGGGGAAGAAGGGCGAGGCAGCCATGCTGGATTTCACGCTGGCCGATATCGACAAAGCCCGCCTGATTCCGCAAGTTGACTTTAGGAGCCGCAAATAATGAGTCGCGAAGTGTTGATGCTGGTGGATGCGCTGGCGCGCGAGAAAAACGTCGACAAGGATGTGGTGCTGGGCGCCCTCGAGGCTGCGCTCGCGTCCGCTTCCAAGAAGCTGTTCGACGAAGGCGCCGAAATCCGCGTCCATATCGATCGCGAAAGCGGCGAGCACGAAACCTTCCGTCGCTGGCTCGTCGTACCCGACGAGGCAGGCTTGCAGGAGCCGGATCGCGAGATCCTGCTGTTCGAAGCACGTGAGCAGAACCCCGACGTCGAAGTCGGCGAATTCGTCGAGGAGCCGGTGCCGTCGATCGAGTTCGGCCGTATCGGCGCGCAGGCGGCCAAGCAGGTGATCCTGCAGAAGGTCCGCGATGCCGAGCGCGAGCAGATCCTGAACGACTACCTCGAGCGCGGCGAAAAGATCATGACCGGCACGGTGAAGCGCCTCGACAAGGGCAACTTCATCGTCGAATCGGGCCGTGTCGAAGCGCTGCTGCGCCGCGATCAGCTGATCCCGAAGGAAAACCTGCGCGTGGGCGACCGCGTGCGTGCGTACATCGCGAAGGTCGACCGCACGGCGCGCGGCCCGCAGATCGAACTCTCGCGCACGGCGCCCGAGTTCCTGATGAAGCTGTTCGAGATGGAAGTGCCGGAAATCGAGCAGGGTCTGCTCGAGATCAAGGCAGCGGCTCGCGATCCGGGCGTGCGCGCGAAGATCGGCGTGATCGCCTACGACAAGCGGATCGATCCGATCGGCACCTGCGTCGGCATCCGCGGTTCCCGCGTGCAGGCCGTGCGCAACGAGCTCGGTGGCGAAAACATCGACATCGTGCTATGGTCCGAGGATCCCGCCCAGTTCGTGATCGGCGCGCTCGCGCCGGCAGCCGTCCAGTCGATCGTCGTCGATGAAGAAAAACACTCGATGGACGTCGTCGTCGACGAGAACGAACTGGCTGTCGCGATCGGCCGCAGCGGTCAGAACGTTCGCCTTGCCGGCGAACTGACCGGCTGGCAGATCAACATCATGACGCCGGACGAATCCGCCCTGAAGCAGGGTGAAGAGCGCGATCGACTGCGCGCGCTGTTCATGGCGCGTCTCGACGTCGACGAAGAAGTCGCCGACATCCTGATCGACGAAGGCTTCACGAGCCTCGAAGAGATCGCTTACGTGCCGCTCAACGAAATGCTCGAAATCGAGGCGTTCGACGAGGACACGGTGCACGAGCTGCGCAACCGCGCACGCGACGCCCTGTTGACGATGGCGATCGCGAATGAAGAAAAGGTCGAGAACGCAGCGCTGGATTTGAAGGGCCTCGACGGCGTCACGCCGGAGTTGCTCGCGAAGCTGGCCGAACACGGCATGCAGACGCGCGACGATCTCGCCGAGCTGGCTGTGGATGAACTGGTCGACATGACCGGGATGGAAGAGGATGCCGCTAAGGCGTTGATCATGAAAGCACGTGAACATTGGTTCCAGTGAGAAATGACCATGGCGCACTGATTTGATGGCGGCCGTATGGCCTGACCCGATGCTAACCGCAAGGAATCGGTCCTTGCACTAAGAGGAATGAATGGCGAGTAACAACGTAGCCCAATTTGCCGCGGAACTGAAAATGCCTGCTGGGGTGCTGCTCGAACAGCTGCAGGCAGCGGGCGTCCAGAAAGCGAGTGAAGACGATGCGCTGTCCGAGGCGGACAAGGCGCGTCTGCTCGATCATTTGCGCAAGTCGCACGGCGCAACCGACGGCGACAAGCGCAAGATCACGCTGACCCGCAAGCACACGTCGGAGATCAAGCAATCTGACGCGACGGGCAAGGCTCGCACCATTCAGGTCGAGGTCCGCAAGAAGCGTACGTTCGTCAAGCGCGACGAAGTAGGCGAGGGTGCGGAACAGGGTCAGGCGCAGGTCGCCGAAGCGGACGACGATGCCGAACTGAAGCGTCGCGAGGAAGAGGCGCGCCGCGAGGCCGAGCTGCTCGAGAAGCAGGCGCAGGAACTGCGCGAGCGCCAGGAGCGCCTCGAGCGCGAAGAGGCCGAGCGCCGCGCCCGCGAGGAAGCGGCTGAAGCCGAGCGTCGTCGCGCCGAGGAAGAGGCGGCGGCGAAGCGTGCCGCGGCCGAAGCCGCCGCAGCGCAGCAGGCTGCGGCCCAGCAGCAGGCCGTCGAGGCCAAGCAGGAAGCAGCCGCTGCGCCGGCCGCGCCGGCGCCGGCCGCACAGGACGAAGCACGCGCGGCCGCCGAACGTGCGGCCCAGCGCGAAGCGGCGAAGAAGGCCGAGGATGCTGCTCGCGAGGCGGCGGACAAGGCGCGCGCCGAGCAGGAAGAGATCAGCAAGCGCCGTGCGGCGGCAGAAGCCGAAGCGCGTGCGATCCGCGAAATGATGAACACGCCGCGCAAGGCCGTGGTCAAGGCAGTCGAGCCGCCGAAGCCGGTGGAACCGCCGAAGCCGGCCGAAGCGAAGGGCACGCTGCACAAGCCGGCAAAGCCGGCGGGCGCAGGCGCGCAGGCACGTCCGGCCGTGAAGAAGCCGGCTGGCGCCGCACCGACGACGACGCAGGCCCCGGCAGGCGCGGGCGACCGCAACAAGAAGCCGGGCGGCGGCAAGGGCGGCTGGCAGGACGACGCAGCCAAGCGCCGCGGCATCAAGACGCGCGGCGATTCGAGCGGCGGCGTCGACCGCGGCTGGCGCGGCGGCCCGAAGGGTCGCGGCCGTCACCAGGATAGCGCATCGTCGTTCCAGGCGCCGACCGAACCGATCGTGCGGGAAGTGCACGTGCCGGAAACCGTTTCGGTTGCCGATCTTGCCCACAAGATGTCGATCAAGGCCTCGGAAGTCATCAAGGTGATGATGAAGATGGGCCAGATGGTCACGATCAACCAGGTGCTGGACCAGGAAACGGCGATGATCGTCGTCGAGGAACTGGGCCACCGCGCGGTTGCCGCGAAGCTGGACGATCCGGAAGCACTGCTGGTCGAAGGCGAGACGAGTACCGATGCGGAGCAACTGCCGCGTCCGCCGGTTGTCACGGTGATGGGTCACGTCGACCACGGCAAGACCTCGCTGCTCGACCACATCCGCCGCGCGAAGGTTGCAGCGGGCGAAGCGGGCGGCATTACGCAGCACATCGGCGCTTACCACGTCGACACGCCGCGCGGCGTCATCACGTTCCTCGATACGCCGGGTCACGAAGCGTTCACGGCAATGCGCGCACGCGGCGCGAAGGCGACCGACATCGTGGTGCTGGTGGTGGCGGCGGACGACGGCGTGATGCCGCAGACGAAGGAAGCCATTGCCCACGCGAAGGCGGGTGGCGTGCCGATCGTCGTGGCGATCAACAAGATCGACAAGCCGGAAGCGAACCCGGACCGCGTCAAGCAGGAACTGGTTGCCGAAGGCGTCGTGCCGGAAGAGTACGGTGGCGATTCGCCGTTCGTGCCGGTGTCGGCGAAGACGGGCGTCGGTATCGACGATCTGCTCGAGAACGTGCTGCTGCAGGCCGAAGTGCTGGAACTGAAGGCACCGGTCGAAGCGCCGGCCAAGGGTATCGTGATCGAAGCGAAGCTGGACAAGGGCAAGGGTCCGGTCGCGACGATCCTGGTCCAGTCCGGTACGCTGAACCGCGGCGACATCGTGCTGGCAGGCACGGCTTATGGCCGCGTGCGTGCGATGCTCGACGAGAACGGCAAGCCGACGAAGGAAGCCGGCCCGTCGATCCCGGTCGAAATCCAGGGTCTGTCGGAAGTGCCGGGTGCAGGCGAGGAAGTGATCGTGCTGCCGGACGAGCGCAAGGCGCGCGAAATCGCGTTGTTCCGTCAGGGCAAGTTCCGCGACGTCAAGCTGGCGAAGCAGCAGGCCGCGAAGCTGGAAAGCATGCTCGAGCAGATGGGCGAGGGCGAAGTGCAGAACCTGCCGCTCATCATCAAGGCGGACGTGCAGGGCTCGCAGGAAGCGCTCGTGCAGTCGCTGCTCAAGCTGTCGACCGACGAAGTGCGCGTGCAGATCGTGCACAGCGCGGTGGGCGGCATCAGCGAAAACGACGTCAACCTGGCAACGGCATCGAAGGCGGTCATCATCGGCTTCAACACGCGCGCGGATGCACAGGCGCGCAAGCTGGCCGAGTCGAACGGTATCGACATCCGCTACTACAACATCATCTATGACGCAGTGGATGAGGTGAAGGCGGCAATGTCGGGCATGCTCGCGCCGGAGAAGCGCGAAGTCATCACCGGCATGGTCGAGGTGCGCCAGGTGTTCAAGGTGCCGAAGATCGGTACGGTTGCCGGCTGTATGGTCACCGACGGTATCGTCAAGCGCTCGTCGTCGGTTCGCGTGCTGCGCAACAACGTCGTGATCTTCACGGGCGAGCTCGAGTCGCTGAAGCGTTTCAAGGACGACGTGAAGGAAGTCAAGCAAGGCTTCGAGTGCGGTATGTCGGTGAAGAACTTCAACGACGTCACCGAAGGCGACCAGTTCGAAGTCTTCGAAGTGACCGAAGTCGCACGTACGCTGTAATCGTCGCGTATCGACTCATGGGGCGGGGCAGGCTTGGGCCTGTCCCGCCCATTTTCATGGTGGCGTGCCAACGGCGCGCCGCTTTATCCTGATAAACGGATCACGGATCGATCATGTCCAGGAAACGTACTTCCCCCAATCGCAACGTTCAGATTGCCGACCAGATTCAGCGCGATCTGTCCGAACTCATCATGCGCGAGGTCAAGGATCCGCGCATCGGCATCGTGACCATCCAGAGCGTGGAGCTCACGCCGGACTACGCGCATGCGAAGGTTTATTTCACGGCGCTCACCGGCGATCCGGACAAGACGCAGGAAGCGCTGAACCACGCGTCGGGGCACCTGCACAACCTGTTGTTCAAGCGCCTGCACATTCATACGGTGCCGACGCTGCATTTCCATTACGACCAGACGATCGAAAAGGCCGTGGAGATGTCGCGCCTGATCAAGGAAGCCAACTCGACGCGCGCGAAGGACGACGACGAAGCCGACGCGCCCGCGAAGGACGATTGAGCGCGCGCGCCCTATGACGACTGCAGCTCCTCAGCGTCCACGCGTGCCGCGACGCGCGCTGGACGGCGTCCTCCTGCTCGACAAGCCGGTCGGCCTGTCGAGCAACGACGCCCTGATTCGCGCGAAGCGCCTGCTGCTCGCGAAGAAAGCCGGCCATACCGGCACGCTCGACCCGCTCGCCTCGGGCCTGTTGCCGCTGTGTTTCGGCGAGGCGACGAAGTTCTCGCAGGACTTGCTGGAAGCGGACAAGACCTACGAAGCGACGATGCGTCTCGGCGTGCGCACGACCACCGGCGACGCGGAAGGCGACGTGCTCGACACGCGCGCCGTCGAATGCGATCGCGCGGCGGTGGAAGCGGCGCTCGTGCGCTTCACGGGCGAGATCGTGCAGGTGCCGCCGATGTATTCGGCGCTCAAGCGCGACGGCAAGCCGCTGTACGAATATGCGCGCGCGGGCCAGACCGTCGAACGGGAAGGTCGCAACGTGACGATCCATGCGCTCGGGCTGCTCGCCTGCGAGCTGCCGGACGTGACGTTTCGCGTGACCTGCAGCAAGGGCACGTATGTGCGCACGCTGGCCGAAGATATCGGCGAAACGCTCGGTTGCGGCGCGCATCTGACGATGCTGCGTCGCACGGGCGTCGGCGCGCTGACGCTCGAGCATGCAGTGACGCTCGACGCGCTGTCCGACGCTGCCGAAGCGGCGCGCGACGCGTGGCTTCAGCCGGTCGATGCGCTGCTGTCGACATTTCCGCTGGTGCGTCTCGACGAAACCAGCGCGAAACGATTCCTGCACGGCCAGCGCCTGCCGCTGTCTGCGCTTGATTCGATCGACGCGGCAGAGGGTGAGCGCGTGCGGGTGTACGACGCGCAGCGACTGCTCGGCGTGGCGCGCAAGGCCAACGGCGTGCTCGCGCCCGAACGCCTCGTCGTGACGGCTGCATGATGCGCGGCGCGCAAGCGCCGTCGTCGGAACGAAAAAGCCCGGTCGAAATCGACCGGGCTTTTTGTTTGGCGCGCTCGTTCGAGCGTGGTGCTCAGTGTGCAGCCGACGCCGCCGCACCCGCATCGCCGCCGCCCGCGCGTTCGGGCTTCGTGATCCAGATCAGTCCGATCAGCAGCACGAAGATTGCCGCCGAGATGTAGAACAGATCGTTCACGCCGAGCTGCGCGGCCTGCTGCGTGGCCAGGTTGTTGATGAGGCCGTGCGCCTGCTCCTGCGTCAGCCCGAGGTTGCCCATCTGCGTGACGGCCTGGTTGAACGTCGGGTTGTACGGGTTGGTCTGCTCGACCAGCTGCGCGTGGTGAAAGTTGTTCCGGTGATCCCATGCGGTCTGGAAGATCGACGTGCCGATGCCGCCGCACATGATCCGCACGAAGTTCGACAGGCCCGATGCCGCCGGAATGCGGTGGCCTGGCAGGCCGGACAGCGTGATCGACACGAGCGGGATGAAGAAGCCGGCCATTGCGATGCCTTGCACGAGCGTCGGCAGCGTCAGCGACCACTCGTCGACGCCGGTCGTGTAGCGCGAGCGCATCCAGAAACACAGTGCGAACGTCAGGAACGCGGCGGTCGCGATGTAGCGCGGGTCCGTGCGCGGCAGGAACTTGCCGGTCAGCGGCGACAGCAGGATCGCGAACAGCCCGACCGGCGCCATCACGAGGCCGGCGTCGGTCGCCGTATAACCGATCTGGGTTTGCAGCCACAGCGGCAGCAGCACGAGATTGCCGAAGTAGAGCCCGTAGCCGACCGCGAGCGCGATCGTGCCGCCCGTGAAGTTGCGCATGCGGAACAGCGACAGGTCGACGACCGGGTGCTCCGCGGTCAGCTCCCAGATCACGAAGAACGCAAACGAGATGACCGCGATCAGCGCGAGCGCGATGATCGTGGTCGATGCGAACCAGTCGAGATCCTTGCCCTTGTCGAGCATGATCTGCAGCGAGCCGACCCACAGCACCAGCAGCGCGAGGCCAACGCCGTCGATTGGCGCGCGGCGTATCGTCGATTCGCGGGTGCGATAGATCGACCACGTGGCCAGTGCGGCGGCGATGCCGACCGGGATGTTCACGTAGAAGATCCAGGGCCACGAGTAGTTGTCCGAGATCCAGCCGCCGAGGATCGGGCCTGCGACCGGTGCGATCAGTGTCGTCATCGACCACAGCGCGAGCGCCATTGGCGCCTTCGCGCGCGGGTAGCTCGACAGCAGCAGCGATTGCGACAGCGGAATCATCGGCCCGGCGACCGCACCCTGGAGCACGCGCGACGCGAGCAGGAACGGCAGGCTCGGCGCCAGCCCGCACATCCACGACGAGATGACGAACAGGATGATCGACGCGAGGAACAGGCGAACCTGTCCGAAGCGGTCGGTGAGCCAGCCCGTCAGCGGCACGGAGATCGCATTCGCGACCGCGAACGACGTGATGACCCACGTACCCTGGTCGGACGACACGCCGAGGTCGCCCGAGATGGTCGGAATCGCGACGTTCGCGATGGACGTGTCGAGCACGTTCATGAACACCGCGAGCGATACCGCGATCGTCCCGAGCACGAGTTGCCCGCCCTGCAGGGGCGGGTGGGAGACAGGAGCCTGTGCCATGTCGGTAGTTTTCCGGGACCGGAGTCCTTACATCATCTTGGCGACGCCGTTCGACTTCGTCGCGGCGGGGGCCGGCGCATTGCTGCCCGCGTTCTCGGCGATGATGCGCGCGATCTCGGCGTCGGCTTCGTCGCCGTACTTCGCGAACACGTTGGTCTCGTAGACCGTGTTCTGGGCGTTGGCGAGCTGGTCGCCGCGCTCGTCCTTGATGTCGACGTCGACCTGCATCGACAGGCCGATGCGCAGCGGATGCTTCTCGAGGTCCTTCGGATCGATCTCGATACGCACCGGCAGGCGCTGAACGACCTTGATCCAGTTGCCCGTTGCGTTCTGCGCCGGCAGCAGTGAGAACGCCGAGCCCGTACCGGCCGAGAAACCGACGACCTTGCCGTGGTAGACGGCCGACGAGCCGTAGATGTCGGCCGACAGCTCGACCGGCTGGCCGATGCGCATATGCTTGAGCTGGACTTCCTTGAAGTTCGCATCGACCCACACCGCGTTCAGCGGCACGACCGACATCAGCGGGTTGCCCGGCGACACGCGCTGGCCGACCTGCACCGAGCGCTTCGCGACATAGCCGGTGACCGGCGCGGGCAGCACGTTACGCGCGTTCGCGAGGTACGCGTCGCGAACCTTCGCTGCCGCGGCCATGACGTTCGGGTGCGACGCGATCGTCGTGTTCGCGGTCAGTGCGCGGTTCGACGCGAGCTGCTGCTGTGCGGCGTCGACCGACGCCTGCGCGGCGCGCACGGCGTCGCGTGCATGAGAGATTTCTTCCTGCGACACGGCGCCCGTCTGCGCGACGGCCATCCGGCGGCGCAGGTCGTCCTGGGCCTTCGACAGGTCGGACTGGCGCAGCGCGACCTGCGCGCGGTACTGGTCGTCGTTGACGAACAGGCCGCGCACCTGGCGCACCGTCTGCGCGAGATTGGCCTCGGCCTGCTGCAGCGCGACCTGCGAATCGGCCGGATCGAGCACGACCAGCGGATCGCCAGCCTTGACCGTCTGCGTGTCGTCGGCCTTCACGGCGATCACGGTGCCCGTGACCTGCGGCGTGATCTGCACGACGTTGCCGTTCACGTACGCGTCGTCGGTCTCTTCATGGAAGCGCGCGACGAGGAAGTAGTACAGACCGTACGCGATGGCCGCGATCACGATGACCGCGATCAGCAGCGTCATCATCCGTTTGCGCTTCCCGTTGTTCTGCGGCTGTGCGCTGGCGGCGTTTTGTTGAGGGTCGCTCATGGCGATTTTCTCCGTCCGTTATTTCGAGTGTCTGCGTAGTGGTGGCGCCGGATCAGTTGGCGGCCTGTCTGGTCTGCTTGTCGGCGTCGGGCGCGGCCAGCCGCGTGCCGGTCGCGTCGAACCCGCCGCCGAGCGCCTTGATCAGCGCGAGCTGCATGTCGCGCCGGCGCATCTTCAGGTTGGTCACCGTCTGTTCCGACGCGAGGCGGTTGCTGTCCGCGGTCAGCACCTGAAGCTGCGGCGACAGGCCGGCCTTGTAGCGGATCACGGCGAGATCGTACGCACGCGTCGACGCGTCGAGCGCACGCTGCGCGTCGTCCATCTGGCGATCGACCGCACGGATCGACGCGACCTGCGTCGCGACGTCGTTCAGCGCGTTGATCAGCGTCTGGTTGTAGTTCGCGACGGACAGGTCGAAGTCTGCGTAGCGGCCCTTGAGCTGCGCGCGCAGCGCGCCGGCGTCGAAGATCGGCAGATGGATGGCCGGGCCGAACTGCGCCTGGCGGCTCGCGAAATTCAGGAATTTGCCCCAGCCGAACGCATCGAAGCCGAAACCGGCCGCCAGGTTCACGTCGGGAAAGAATTCGGCTTTCGCTTCCTTCACGTCGTGCATCGCGGCCTCGACCTGCCAGCGCGCGGCGACGATGTCGGGGCGGCGCGCCACGAGGTCGGCCGGCAGGTTGCCGGGCAGCGCGACTTCGCCGGTCGGGTTCATCACGGGTGCGGCGATCTGCAGCCCGCGGTCCGGGCCCTTGCCGAGCAGCGCGGCGAGCTGGTAGCGCACGGTCGTGATCTGGCCGTCGAGATCGGACAGCGACGCCTGCGTCGTCGCGATGTTGCCGCGCGCGGTCTGGCGTTCCACGTTGGTGTCCAGGCCGGCCGACACGCGGCCGTCGGTGATCTTGCCGACCGTCTGGCGGTTGGCGATCTCGCGTTGCGCGATGTCGCGCAGCGCATACAGTTGCGCGAGCGAGTTGTAAGTGCGGGCCACCGACGACGCGAGCGTGATGCGCGCCTGCTGCATGTCGGCTTCGGCGGCCTTTTCCTGCGACACGGCCGTATGCAGGCGCTCGCGGTTCTTGCCCCACAGGTCGAGGTCCCACGATGCGCTCGCGAGCGCGTTGTTCTCGCTGTACCACTGGCCGCCGTACGGGGGCGGGAACAGTGCGTTCGACGAATACAGCTCGCGCGTCCACGAGTAGCTGGCTTCGGCCTTCGGCATCAGGTTCGAGCGCGACGATTCGATATACGACGACGCCTTCGCGATACGTGCCTGTGCCTGCGCGATCGACGGGTTGCCCTGGAGCGCCTCGTCGATCAGCTTCGGCAGTTGCGGATCGCCGAACTGGCTGGCCCAGTCGAGCGCCGGCCACTGGCCACCCTGGGCCGGCAGGCTTTGGGCAGTTTCGAATTGCGACGCGGGAGCGATCTGCTTGTCGCTCTTGATGCCGATGTAGTTTGCGCAGCCCGCCAGCGCCAGCGCGGCAACCGCGGCGGCGACGGCGGCGCGGCACGACCCGGCGCGCACGGACAACGGGGAGGATTTCATCGCGCTGTTCCCTGACTCGGAATGAATGATGGACACTGCAAGGATTTCCTTACATTAATCTGTCAAAAGTAATTGTTATGGCAACTATTCCGTGATGCTGCCGCCGGCGTTCTCGCAATAGTTGCTGAGAATGCGGCGCAGCATGCTCTTCAGAAACCCGACTTCTTCCGGCGTAAATCCGTCCAGCAGCTCGTCGAGCACACTGCGGAACACCGGCGGCAGCCGCTCGGCCAGCGCACGGCCTTCGCCGGTCAGTTCGAGGCGCACGACCCGCCGATCCTCGATGCTGCGCACGCGCGACAGCAGGCCGCGTTTCTCGACGCGATCGAGCAGGCGCGTGACCGCACTGGCGTCGATCCCGTATTCCCGCGCGAGCTCGGCGGCCGTCGAGCACTTGCCGACCGCGATCATGAACAGCATGCTTGCCTGGGTGCCCGTGATGCCGAGCTCTTCCTGCGTGCGCTGCGTGACGAGGTTGGTCATCACCGATTTCACGCGCGACATCAGATAGCCGACGCTGTCGTTCATCTGATACGAAGACAGCGGCGAAACAGGCGGTTGGGTAGGAGAATCCGACATAAAACCCTGAAGCTGCAATAGTTGACTAGGCAGCAGTATAGGCGCTATTTGCTTGCCGCGGCAAATATTAATCGAACGCGCGAGGGCGCGCTCACCGGTGCGAAATCACCTTAAGATCGTCAGGGTCTTCGCCCGCAAGCAGCCGCGCCGGGCGGCTGCTTGCACGGTTTGCAGCAAGGGCGGCGGGGTGCCGGGCGGGGCGTCGTTTTGTTGCGTGCCACCGGGTCGTCCGGCTTTCGACATTCTCACGTGCTATAATTTGCGGTTTCCAAGCTGCAACGCGCGCGCACGTGTCCCGGTGACTGACGAGCGTGCGCGTTTGCGCGTTCAACGATTTCCAGGTTTCTATGACCCGCGCCCTTCGCAATATCGCCATCATCGCTCACGTCGACCACGGCAAGACCACGCTCGTCGACCAACTGCTCCGCCAGTCCGGCACCTTCCGCGAGAACCAGCAGATTGCCGAGCGGGTGATGGACTCGAACGACATCGAAAAAGAGCGCGGGATCACGATTCTCGCGAAGAACTGCGCGGTCGAATACGAAGGCACGCACATCAACATCGTCGACACGCCGGGGCACGCGGACTTCGGTGGTGAGGTGGAGCGCGTGCTGTCGATGGTCGACTCGGTGCTGCTGCTCGTCGACGCCGTCGAAGGCCCGATGCCGCAGACGCGCTTCGTCACGAAAAAGGCGCTCGCGCTCGGCCTGAAGCCGATCGTCATCGTCAACAAGATCGACCGTCCGGGCGCACGGATCGACTGGGTGATCAACCAGACCTTCGACCTGTTCGACAAGCTCGGCGCAACCGAAGAGCAGCTCGACTTCCCGATCGTCTACGCATCGGGCCTGAACGGCTATGCGTCGCTCGACCCGGCTGCGCGCGAAGGCGACATGCGCCCGCTGTTCGAAGCCGTCCTCGAGCACGTGCCGGTCCGTCCGGCCGATCCGGACGCGCCGCTGCAGCTGCAGATCACGTCGCTCGACTATTCGACGTACGTCGGCCGGATCGGCGTCGGCCGCATCACGCGCGGCCGCATCAAGCCGGGCCAGCCGGTCGTGATGCGCTTCGGCCCGGAAGGCGACGTGCTGAACCGCAAGATCAACCAGGTGCTGTCGTTCACGGGCCTCGAGCGCGTGCAGGTCGAATCGGCCGAAGCGGGCGACATCGTGCTGATCAACGGTATTGAAGACGTCGGCATCGGCGCAACGATCTGCGCGGTCGATACGCCGGAAGCGCTGCCGATGATCACCGTCGACGAGCCGACGCTGACGATGAACTTCCTCGTCAACTCGTCGCCGCTGGCCGGCCGCGAAGGCAAGTTCGTGACGAGCCGCCAGATCCGCGACCGCCTGATGAAGGAACTGAACCACAACGTCGCGCTGCGCGTGAAGGACACGGGCGACGAAACGGTGTTCGAAGTGTCGGGCCGCGGCGAGCTGCACCTGACGATTCTCGTCGAGAACATGCGCCGTGAAGGCTATGAACTCGCCGTGTCGCGTCCGCGCGTCGTGATGCAGGAAATCGACGGCGTGCGGCACGAGCCGTACGAGCTGTTGACGGTCGACGTCGAAGACGAACACCAGGGCGGCGTGATGGAAGAGCTCGGCCGCCGCAAGGGCGAGATGCTCGACATGGCGTCGGACGGCCGCGGCCGCACGCGTCTGGAGTACAAGATCTCGGCGCGTGGCCTGATCGGCTTCCAGAGCGAATTCCTGACGCTCACGCGCGGCACGGGCCTGATGAGCCACATCTTCGACTCGTACGCACCGGTCAAGGACGGCTCGGTCTTCGAGCGCCGCAACGGCGTGCTGATCTCGCAGGACGACGGCGCGGCCGTGGCCTACGCACTGTGGAAGCTGCAGGATCGCGGCCGCATGTTCGTGAAGCCGGGCGACGCGCTGTATGAGGGCATGATCATCGGTATCCACAGCCGCGACAACGACCTCGTCGTGAACCCGATCAAGGGCAAGCAGCTGACCAACGTGCGGGCGTCGGGTACCGACGAAGCCGTGCGTCTCGTGCCGCCGGTCCAGATGTCGCTCGAGTACGCGGTCGAATTCATCGACGACGACGAGCTCGTCGAAGTGACGCCGCAGTCGATCCGTCTGCGCAAGCGTCACCTGAAGGAACACGAGCGTCGCCGCGCGAGCCGCGAAGGCGCGGTCGACTAAGCATCGATCGTTCCCGTGCATGACAGAAAAGGCCGCCGTCGGGCGGCCTTTTTCGCATCTGCGCGATGCGCAACGGGGCAGGCTGCAAAACACTGTTCCCGCGGGTCGTGGCAATCCGGCAAATCCCCGTCGTGCGGTGCTTTCAGGCACATTTCGTCGTGAACTCCGGTAACGGTTCTGTGATATGCTGCGCGCACGCAAGTTTTAGGTCCTTCCAAGCAAGACTTGATTCGCAATCCGCTAAACGGTCAGGCCGTGTCGCGGAAGGTTGAGTAACCCGCTATTTCTCGAGAAGCTCGAAGAAAGGTGAGCGTAAAATGTCAGATGTAATGAAGCAGTTTCAGCTGAACTCCTATCTGTTCGGCGGCAATGCTTCGTACGTTGAAGAACTGTACGATGCATACCTCAACAATCCGGCATCGGTGCCGGAGAACTGGCGAGAGTATTTCGACGCGCTGCAGAACGTCCCTGCAACCGACGGCTCGAACGCCAATGACGTCGCTCACTTCCCGATCGTCGAATCGTTCGCCGAGCGTGCGAAGGCCAATGCCTTCATCCCGCGCGAAAGCACCAGCAACCTGGCAACCGCGCGCAAGCAGGTCCACGTCCAGTCCCTGATCAGCGCCTATCGCTTCCTCGGCTCGCAATGGGCCAATCTGGATCCGCTGAAGCGTCGCGAACGTCCCGCCATTCCCGAACTCGAACCCGCGTTCTACGACTTCTCCGAAGGCGACCTCGACCAGACGTACAGCGCGAGCAACCTGTATTTCGGTTTCGACCAGGCTTCGCTGCGCGACATCGTCAAGGGCCTGCGTGACACGTACTGCGGCACGATCGGCGCCGAGTTCATGTACATCAGCGACCCGGAGCAGAAGCGCTGGTGGCAGGAGCGCCTGGAATCGACCCGCGCGACGCCGGCCTTCTCGGCCGACAAGAAGAAGCACATCCTGAATCGCCTGACGGCAGCGGAAGGCCTCGAGCGCTATCTGCACACCAAGTACGTCGGCCAGAAGCGCTTCTCGCTCGAAGGCGGCGAAAGCTTCATCGCGGCGATGGACGAAGTCGTCCAGCACGCAGGCAAGACCGGCGTGCAGGAAATCATCATCGGCATGGCCCACCGCGGCCGTCTGAACGTGCTGGTCAACACGCTCGGCAAGATGCCGGCCGACCTGTTCGCCGAATTCGAAGGCAAGCACGTCGACGATCTGCCGGCAGGCGACGTGAAGTATCACAAGGGCTTCTCGTCGGACGTGTCGACGGAAGGCGGCCCGGTCCACCTGTCGCTCGCGTTCAACCCGTCGCACCTCGAAATCGTGAACCCGGTGGTCGAAGGTTCCGCGAAGGCGCGGATGGACCGTCGCGGCGACGAAGACGGCCTGCAAGTGCTGCCGGTGCAGATCCACGGCGACGCGGCATTCGCTGGCCAGGGCGTCGTGATGGAAACGCTGAACCTCGCGCAGACGCGCGGTTATGGCACGCACGGTACGCTGCACATCGTCATCAACAACCAGATCGGCTTCACGACGTCCGACCCGCGCGACGCGCGCTCGACGCTGTACTGTACCGACGTGGTCAAGATGATCGAAGCGCCGGTGCTGCACGTGAACGGCGATGATCCGGAAGCCGTCGTGCTCGCGATCCAGATCGCGATCGACTACCGGATGCAGTTCCACAAGGATGTCGTGATCGACATCGTCTGCTTCCGCAAGCTGGGTCACAACGAGCAGGACACGCCGGCCGTCACGCAGCCGCTGATGTACAAGAAGATCGCGCAGCACCCGGGCACCCGTGCGCTGTACGCCGAGAAGCTCGTGCAGCAGGGCGTGATCGCCGCGGAAGACGCCGACGGCTACGTGAAGGCGTACCGCAAGGCAATGGACGACGGCCACCACACCGTCGATCCGGTCCTGTCGAACTACAAGAGCAAGTACGCGGTCGACTGGGTTCCGTTCCTGAACCGCAAGTGGACGGACGCAGCCGATACGGCCGTGCCGCTCGCCGAACTGAAGCGCCTGGGCGAACGCATCACGACGGTCCCGGAAAACTTCAAGGTTCACCCGCTCGTCGAGCGCGTGATCAACGACCGCCGCAACATGGCGCGTGGCGACCAGCCGCTCGACTGGGGCATGGGCGAACACCTGGCGTTCGCGTCGCTCGTCGCATCGGGCTACTCGGTGCGCCTGACGGGCCAGGACTCGGGCCGCGGCACGTTCACGCACCGTCACGCGGTGCTGCACGACCAGAACCGCGAGCGCTGGAACGACGGCACGTACGTGCCGCTGCAGAACATCGCCGAAGGTCAGGCGAAGTTCACGGTGATCGACTCGGTGCTGTCGGAAGAGGCAGTGCTGGGCTTCGAATACGGCTACTCGACCGCCGAGCCGAACACGCTCGTGCTGTGGGAAGCCCAGTTCGGCGACTTCGTCAACGGTGCGCAGGTCGTGATCGACCAGTTCATCTCGTCGGGCGAAGTGAAGTGGGGCCGCGTGTCGGGTCTCACGATGCTGCTGCCGCACGGCTACGAAGGCCAGGGCCCGGAACACTCGTCGACCCGTATCGAGCGTTTCCTGCAACTGTGTGCCGACCACAATATGCAGGTCGTTCAGCCGACGACGCCGGCGCAGATTTTCCACCTGCTGCGTCGCCAGATGATCCGCCTGTTCCGCAAGCCGCTGATCGTCGCCACGCCGAAGTCGCTGCTGCGCCACAAGGAAGCGGTGTCGGACCTGTCGGAACTCGCGAAGGGTTCGTTCCAGCCGGTGCTGGGCGAAACCGACGGCGGCATCGACGCGAAGAAGGTCAAGCGCGTGGTGGCCTGCTCGGGCCGCGTGTACTACGACCTCGTCGCGCATCGCCGCGAAGCGAAGGCGAACGACGTCGCGATCATCCGTATCGAGCAGCTGTATCCGTTCGCGCACAAGCAGTTCGAAGCCGAAATGAAGAAGTACGAGAACGCGACTGAAGTGGTCTGGGTGCAGGACGAGCCGCAGAACCAGGGGCCCTGGTTCTACGTCGAGCACCACCTGAAGGAAGGCATGAAGGAAGGGCAGAAGCTGGCATACAGCGGCCGTCCGGCTTCGGCCTCGCCGGCGGTTGGCTACTACGCGAAGCACTACGAGCAGCAGAAGGCACTCATCGAAGGTGCGTTCGGCCGCCTGAAGAGCGCATCGATCGCGAAATAATCGACGGAAGCGAAACGGGAAGGCGCACTGCGCTTTCCCGTCTCTTTTGGCCTGCCGGGCGCGTCGCGCGCCGCACCGGCCGAAGGAGTCGCACGAACCTCGTCATTACCCAGACTAAGCATCCAGGAAAATCACATGGCTATCGTAGAAGTCAAAGTCCCCCAGCTTTCGGAGTCGGTTTCGGAAGCCACCATGCTGCAGTGGAAGAAGAAGCCGGGCGAAGCAGTCGCGCAGGACGAAATCCTGATCGAACTCGAGACCGACAAGGTCGTGCTCGAAGTGCCGGCACCGGCCGCGGGCGTGCTCGCGCAAGTGCTGCAGAACGACGGTGACACGGTCGTTGCCGACCAGATCATCGCGACGATCGACACGGAAGCGAAGGCAGGTGCAGCCGAAGCAGCGGCAGGCGCCGCGGAAGTGAAGCCGGCGGCAGCACCTGCTGCAGCCGCACCGGCCGCACAGCCGGCCGCTGCAGTCGCATCGAGCTCGGCCGCCGCATCGCCGGCCGCGTCGAAGCTGCTGGCCGAGAAGGGCCTGTCGGCGGGCGACGTCGCAGGTTCGGGCCGCGACGGCCGCGTCACGAAGGGCGACGCGCTGGCCGCAGGCAGCGCACCGAAGGCTGCGCCGGCCGCCGCACCGGCGAAGGCCGCTGCTGCGAAGCCGTCGCTGCCGGAAGTGAAGGTGCCGGCGTCGGCAGCAACGTGGCTGAGCGATCGTCCGGAACAGCGCGTGCCGATGTCGCGTCTGCGTGCGCGTATCGCCGAGCGTCTGCTCGAGTCGCAGCAGACCAACGCGATCCTGACGACGTTCAACGAAGTGAACATGGCTCCGGTCATGGAACTGCGTAACAAGTACAAGGACAAGTTCGAGAAGGAACATGGCGTGAAGCTCGGCTTCATGTCGTTCTTCGTGAAGGCGGCCGTGCACGCGCTGAAGAAGTTCCCGCTGGTGAACGCGTCGATCGACGGTAACGACATCGTCTATCACGGCTACTTCGACATCGGTATCGCGGTCGGTTCGCCGCGCGGCCTGGTCGTGCCGATCCTGCGCAACGCGGATCAGCTGAGCCTCGCCGAGATCGAGAAGAAGATCGCCGAATTCGGCCAGAAGGCGAAGGACGGCAAGCTGTCGATCGAGGAAATGACGGGCGGTACGTTCTCGATCTCGAACGGCGGTGTGTTCGGCTCGATGCTGTCGACCCCGATCATCAACCCGCCGCAGTCGGCCATCCTCGGCGTGCACGCGACGAAGGAGCGCCCGGTCGTCGAAAACGGCCAGATCGTGATCCGTCCGATCAACTACCTGGCACTGTCGTACGACCACCGGATCATCGACGGCCGCGAAGCCGTCCTGTCGCTCGTCGCGATGAAGGACGCGCTGGAAGATCCGGCACGCCTGCTGCTCGACCTGTAAGCCGAGTCTCACTGCATCGACCCGTTCCGCGGGTTCGCGCGCACGCGCGAACCCGCGGGCGTACAAGTAGAAAGGATTGTCATGTCCAAGGAATTTGACGTCGTCGTGATCGGCGCCGGCCCCGGCGGCTACATCGCGGCGATTCGCGCCGCGCAGCTCGGCAAGACCGTTGCGTGTATCGAGAAGTGGAAGAACCCGGCCGGCGCGCTGAAGCTCGGCGGCACCTGCCTGAACGTCGGCTGCATTCCGTCGAAGGCGCTGCTCGCGTCGTCGGAAGAGTTCGAGAACACGTCGCATCACCTGGCCGACCACGGCATCACGGTCGACGGCGTGAAGATGGACGTCGCGAAGATGCTCGGCCGCAAGGATGCGATCGTCGAGAAGATGACGAGCGGGATCGAGTTCCTGTTCAAGAAGAACAAGATCACCTGGCTGAAGGGCCATGGCAAGTTCACCGGCAAGACCGACGCCGGCGTGCAGATCGAAGTGAGCGGCGAGGGTGAAACCGAAGTCGTCACCGCGAAGAACGTGATCATCGCGACGGGTTCGAAGGCACGTCACCTGCCGAACCTTCCGGTCGACAACAAGATCGTGTCGGACAACGAAGGTGCGCTGACGTTCGACGTGGTGCCGAAGAAGCTCGCCGTGATCGGCGCAGGCGTGATCGGCCTCGAGCTCGGCTCGGTGTGGCGTCGCCTGGGTGCCGAAGTGACGGTTCTCGAAGCGCTGCCGGCGTTCCTCGGCGCAGCCGACGAAGCGCTCGCGAAGGAAGCGGCCAAGCTGTTCAAGAAGCAGGGTCTCGACATCCACCTCGGCGTGAAGATCGGCGACGTGAAGACGACCGCGAACGGCGTGTCGATCGCTTACACGGACAAGGACGGCAACGCGCAGACGCTCGACGCCGACCGCCTGATCGTGTCGGTCGGCCGCGTGCCGAACACCGACAACCTCGGCCTCGAGGCGATCGGCCTGAAGGCGAACGAGCGCGGTTTCATCGACGTGGACGACCACTGCCGTACGGCCGTGCCGAACGTGTACGCGATTGGCGACGTGGTGCGTGGCCCGATGCTCGCGCACAAGGCGGAAGATGAAGGCGTGCTGGTCGCGGAAGTGATCGACGGCCAGAAGCCGCACATCGACTACAACTGCATTCCGTGGGTGATCTACACGTACCCGGAAATCGCATGGGTCGGCAAGACGGAACAGCAGCTGAAGGCCGAAGGCCGCGAGATCAAGTCGGGCAAGTTCCCGTTCTCGATCAACGGCCGCGCGCTCGGCATGAACGCGCCGGACGGTTTCGTGAAGATGATCGCGGACGCGAAGACCGACGAACTGCTCGGCGTGCACGTGATCGCGGCAAACGCATCGGACCTGATCGCGGAAGCCGTGGTGGCGATGGAGTTCAAGGCGGCGTCGGAAGACATCGCCCGCATTTGCCATCCGCACCCGTCGATGTCGGAAGTGATGCGCGAAGCGGCGCTCGCCGTCGACAAGCGCTCGCTGAACAGCTGAGCGCGGTCTAGCGCCGGCCGGCCCTCGGCCGGCGCAGCCGTCTCATGACGAAGGCGGGCGGGGGTTTCCCGCTCGCCTTCGTTTTTTCCGGTTTGCCCGATGAACGTCACCGAATACTACACGCGCGAATTGACCACGCGCGGCTATCAGTCCGATCCCGCCCAGCGCGCCGCCGTCGATCGCCTGCAGCGCTGCTTCGACGAGTGGGTCGACTACAAGGCGCGCCGCTCGAACGCGTTCAAGAAGCTCATCAATCATCCGGACCTGCCGCGCGGCGTCTACATGTGGGGTGGGGTGGGCCGCGGCAAAAGCTTCCTGATGGACAGCTTCTTTGCGGTGGTGCCCGTGCAGCGCAAGACGCGCCTGCATTTCCACGAGTTCATGCGCGAAGTGCACCGCGAGCTCGAGGAACTGAAGGGACAGGCCGATCCGCTCGACGAGCTCGCGCGCCGCATCGCGAAGCGCTACCGGTTGATCTGTTTCGACGAATTCCACGTGTCGGACATCGCGGACGCGATGATCCTGTACCGGCTGCTCGATCGCCTGTTCAACAACGGCGTGCAGTTCGTGATGACGTCCAACTACGATCCCGACGATCTGTATCCCGATGGCTTGCATCGCGACCGCATGCTGCCGGCGATCGCGCTGATCAAGCAGAAGCTCGACGTGCTGAACGTCGACGCGGGCGTCGACTATCGCCAGCGCACGCTCGCGCAGGTGCAGATGTATCACACGCCCCTCGGCGCGGACGCCGATCGCGAACTGCGTCATGCGTTCGCGAAGCTCGCCGCGGTGCCGGACGAAAGCCCGATCCTGCATATCGAGAAGCGCGAGCTGAAGGCGCTGCGCAAGGCCGATGGGGTCGTCTGGTTCGATTTCGCGACGCTGTGCGGCGGTCCGCGTTCGCAGAACGACTATCTCGAGCTGGCCAGCCGCTTCCACGCGATCGTGCTGTCCGAGGTGCCGCAGATGTCGCCGCGGATGGCGTCCGAGGCGCGGCGCTTCACCTGGTTGATCGACGTGCTGTATGACCACAAGGTCAAGCTGCTGATGTCCGCGGCGGTGCCGGCGGAGCAACTGTACGTCGAAGGACCGATGGCGAACGAATTCGCGCGCACGGTATCGCGGATCGTGGAGATGCAGTCGAAGGAGTACATCGAAACGCCGCGCCGCATCGTTGATACATCGCTGACCTGATCGCAGCTGCCTGCAAGTGGTGGGCTTCAAACGTCAATTCCGGTCAAATTCTCTTGATCTCGGGGTATTTTCGGATTTGTCTTATGTTCATCGTTAGGGTCAGCCGATATCGTTGTGTCATGGTTCCTAAGGCTGGAGATGTCCATGACACCGTATCGCGATCTGACCGACCTCGAGTGGCGCTGCGTCGTGCCGCTTCTTCCCGAAATGCAGCCGCGCACCGAGTTGCGCGGTCGGCCGTTGGCCAACACGCGCGCCGTCTTGAACGGCGTACTCTGGGTTATCTATAGCGGCGCGACCTGGTCCGCGATGCCGCGCCGCTACCCTTCGTATCAGACGTGCCATCGTCGCTTCAAGGTGTGGCACGAGACCGGCACATTGATGCAGGTGATGCGCGAGCTGTATGGCGACGCAGGCGTGAATCTGTGCAACGAGCTGTCCACGCGAATGCGCAAGCACACGCAATCGAAGGCGGCGGCGGTGCGGAGTGCCGCGGCGCCGGTGTATCGCACGCCGGGCAGCTATGCGCGGGATACGCTGAAGCACGCGGCGTGATGTCGGTCGATTCCGCTCACGCCCGCATTCAGACAAAATCGGCCTGACGACTTCGTCGCAGGCCGATTTTTCATTGCATCGCGCGTTTTGACGCGCGTCGTGTTACTGCGCGCGAACCCAGGTCTGCGACCGGCCGAGCAGCGACACGCCGATGTAGCCGCGCACGACGAGCTTCTGGCCGCCGTCTTCCAGCGACATCTTGCACTTGTAGACCTTGCCGTTTTCCGGGTCGAGGATGTTGCCGCCATCCCAGTGATCGCCTTCCTTCTTCATCGCCTTGATGATCGTCATGCCCTTGATGAGCTGATCCTTGCGCTCGTCCGTGCACGCGGTGCAGCGGCGATCGGGCGTGTCGTTGGCGCCGAGGCCCTTGACGACCTTGCCCGACAGCGTGCCGTCGCCGTCGTCGGCGATCTGCACGAGTGCCTTCGGCGCGTGGGTGTTGTCGTCGATCGTCTGCCACATGCCGATCGGGCTGTCGGCTTGTGCGAACGTGGGGGCGGCGCAAGAGAACAGTGCGCTCGCGATGGCCAGGGCGCGCAACGGGCGGGTCAGTTGAATCATCGTCTTCCTCCTTGTTTCGTGTCGTATTCGATTCGCTCGCACGACCGTCTGCATGGGGCGGTGGCATGTTGCGAGCTTTGCCAGAATACGTGAAACCGCGCGCTGCGTTTGATAGAGGGGGCTCTAATCGAAACAGCCCGCGAGACGCGGGCTGTTCGGTGTCGGATCAGTTGAGCTGATACGAGAAGGCCGCATTCACGCGCGGGCTGCGCGATGCGCTTTCGACGGGTGCGTCGCCGACGGGCTTCGCGATGTTCAGGTCGAGACTGTAGTAGCGGTTGTCCGTGAACCGCACGCCGATACCGACCGACGACAGGCGGCTCGGCGATGGCGTGCCCGTGTGCAGATACACGCGCGCCATGTCGTACGCGATGTACGGCGTGACGGACTTCATGTAAGTCCAGCCCGGCGTGAAGCCGCGGTTGACCTCCAGCGACATCCCCCAGCCGGAGTCGCCCGACGTTTCGCCGGGTTGGTAGCCGAGCGCGTAGCGTGTCGAGCCGAACGAAATCTGTTCCGACGTCGGCAGCGAATCGGGGCTGTACTGGCCGGTCAGCGAGACCGACGTGCCGATCTTGAACGGCCATTCGTTGGTCTGCGTGAAGGTCGCGCCGGTGCGCACGAACGTCAGCGAAATCGGGCTGTCCACCGATGTCGTGTTGGAGCCGATCGTGATGTCCTGCGCTTTCGAGGCGCCGAGAATGTTGAAGCCCTTTGCGACGTTGACGCTCAACTTCTGCACCTGCTTGGCCGACACGCTCGTGTAGTCGAGCTGCATTTGCAGCACGCGGACTTGTGAACGGGTGTCGATGCTGTTGCCGGAGATCCTGTTCTGGTAACGGTCCTCGTTGTGCGACGCATAGCCCGACACGGTGCCGAGCAGGCTGCGCTGGTTGTTCAGCAGCAACGGATAGGATGCCGAAAGACCCAGCTTCTCGTTCTTGACGGTACGCTCGACGCTCGACGGCAGGCCCGGGTTGTCGGTCGGCTTGCCGCGATACGTGCTGGCATCGAGACGCGTGACCAGGCCGCTGCTGCCGACCGGCACCGCACCGCTGAACGCGACGTAAGTCTGTTTGTCGCGCCCGGGCGGCACCAGCGCGGAAATGCTCAACTGCTCGCCGAACGACGTGAGGCCGTTCTCCGTGGCCGTGATGAGGCCCTGTACGCCCGGGTGATTGAAATCGATGCCGGTGCTGACATTGAATGCCTTGCGGTCGACCGCCAGTTCGAGCGTCGTCGCGCCGTCGGTCGTCTGCGGCGGCGGCACGTTGGCTTTCACCGTCACGCCGGGCAGGAGGCCGAACGTGTTGACGTAGCGCTCGAACGTGGCGCGGCGCAGCGGACGATCGGCCGTGATGTGCGCGGCGATCGCGCGGATCTTCGATTCCATCGCGCCGGGCTTGCCGGTGACCTTCACGTCCGACACGTAGCCCTCGACGACCGTGACGCGCACGACGCCGTTCTCGAACGTCTGCGCGGGAATGAACGCGAACGACAGCGCGTAGCCGCGATCCTGGTACAGCTTCGTCACGCCGTTGGCGGTCTCGATCAGTTCGCCGATCGTGATGTCCTTGCCGACGAGAGGCGTGAAGCGACGCGAGATTTCGTCGAACGGCACCGACTTCACGCCTTCGACCTGGAACGTCGTCGGCGTCAGGTGCCGCGACAGCAGTTCCTGCAGTTGCGGTGCCTGCGGCGCGACCTGCACGGTGACGCTCGGGCCTTTCTTCGGTGCGTTGATCTGGGGGAGGGAGTCGAGCGGGTTACCTGCTGCGCGCGTCTGTGCTTGTGCCGTGCTGGCCGCCGCGATGGCGAGCAGCATCATCCATCTGTCGAGTCTGGATTTCATTGTTCTTCCTCGTAGGCCTTGCTTTTTCGTCTTCTTTCTAATGCGGGCGCGCGACACCGGGTGTCGCGCGCCGCGTACCGCATTGCCGGTTGTGTTTGTACGGCCGCGCCTTATGCTCCGGCTGCAAAGGCGCGGTCGTCCTCCTTACTTGCCAACGCTACCCAGCGTGCCCAGCAATCCCGTTACCGGCGCCAGGAGGCCCGTCGAGCTGCCCGACGATGCCGAACCCGACACACCGCCGACGAGCGACGTGACCGGTGCGAGCGGGCTCGACGAACCCCCGGATCCCGCTGCGCCGCCGACTGCTCCGGTGACAGTATTCAGCAAACCGGTGACGGGCGCGAGAGGGTTTGCACCGCCTGCGCCACCTGTTGCGCCGCCGAGCGTGCCGGTGATCGTCGAGACGAGGCCCGTGACCGGAGCGAGCGGGCTGCTGCCCGAGCCGCCCGTGGTGCCGCCGACCGCACCCGTGAGCGAACCGAGCGGCGTCGAACCGAGGCCGGACAGCAGGCCGCCGAGCGGGTTCGTCGAACTGGAGCCCGACGACGAGCCGTTCTGGACGGTTGCCGTCGAGCTGCCGACGAGGCTCGTGATCAGGCCGGGGATCGGTGCCGCGCCATTCGGGCCGTTCGGGTTCACGAGGCCGCCCGCGTTGGTCACGGTGTTGCCGACCGTGGTGACGAGCTGGCCGACGTCGCCAACGAGCGGCTGGTTCGACGTGCTTGCGACCTTCGTGCCTGCCGAGCTGATTGCGCCGCCGACCTGGCCGAGCAGGCCCGACACCGGTTGTCCGAGGCCGGTGGTCGTGCCGACCTGTTGCGTGACCTGGCCGGCGGTGATCACCAGCGGCGTGATCGCCGAGCTGAGCGGTTGCGTAACCTGCTGCACGGCACCCGACGACAGCGTCGAGCCGATCGTCGTGCCGGCAGCCGCCAGGCCGTTGGCGACCGTGTCGAGCACGGTGCCGACCGGCGTCGTGACGGGCGCGAGCGGCGCGAGCTGGCCCGTGCCGAGTGCCTTGACCGTCGAGCTCAGCCCCGACACGGTGTTGCTCGTCGCACCGACGACATTGCCGAGGCCGGCGACCGTCGTGCCGACCGGATCCTTGATCGTGCCGGTCTGTCCCAGCCCGTTGCTCAGCGCATCGGCGGCCGCGTTGATGATCGTGCCCGTGCTCGAGACGGTGCTGCCGACGCCCTTCGTCACGCCGTCACCGAGGCCCGGCACGCTGACGTTGCCGACCGTGCTGCCGAGATCGGTCGCAGTCTGGCCGAGCGTGCTGACGGCGCCGTTGGTGCCGGTGGGCGAGCCGCTGGTGCCGCTCGTGCCACTGGTACCGCTCGTGCCGCTGGAGCTGCCGCCGTTGTTGCTGGTTGGCGGCGTGCTGACGCTGTTGCCGCCGCAAGCAGCCAGCAGGCACGCTGCGGCGAAGGCGGTGAAGGGCACGCGCCACTGGCGCAGCGCGACCGTCGTGATGGAACGTTGCTGGGACATGATGGACTCCTCGCTGTCTTGTCGATGAATGAAGGTCGGGTTACTTGCCGTGCGTGCCGCCGAGCAGGCCGCCGATCAGCGACGTGACGGGCGAGAGCAGGTTCGAGCCCGAACCGGAACTCGTGACGGCACCCGTGCCGCCGCTCAGTGACGGTGCGCCGGCCGTGCTGGTGCCTGCGGGAATCGGAGCGGCAATGGGGTTGCCGCCGCCCGTTGCGCTGCCGAGTGCGCCGGTGACCGTCGAGACCAGGCCGGTGACCGGAGCGAGCGGGCCGCCGCTGCCGCCTGCTGCGCCGCTGAGGGCGCCGGTGACGGTGGACACGAGGCCGGTGACCGGAGCGAGCGGGCCGCCGCTGCCGCCCGTTGCGCCACCGAGTGCGCCGGTAACGGTGGACACGAGGCCGGTGACCGGAGCGAGCGGGCCGCTGCTGCCGCCCGTTGCACCGCCGAGTGCACCGGTAACGGTGGAGACGAGGCCGGTAACCGGAGCGAGCGGGCCGCCGCTGGTGCCGCCCGTTGCGCCGCCCAGCCCGCCAACGGTCGACAGGAGGCCCGTGAGCGGGGCGAGCGGGTTGGTCGCGCCGCCGCTGCCGCCCGTGAGCAGGCCGCCGACGGCCTTCACGGTATTGCCGGTCGACGAGACGGTGCCGCCGAGGCCGGTCGTGACGGGGTTGCCGCCGGTCGACGCGATGATCGCGCCCGCCTGGTTCAGACCGTTGCCGATCGTGCCGAGTAGCGTGTTGACCGGAGCGCCGAGGCCGGTGGCTGTCCCGACCGTCTGCGTCGTCTGGCCGACCATCGTCGTGATCGGCGTGATCGCCGAGCTGACCGTTTGCGTGATCTGCTGGATCGGGCCCGTCGACAGCACGTTGGACAGCGTGGTGCCGCCGTTCGATACCGCGTTGCCGACCTGCGTCACGAGGCCGCCGACGGCGCCCGTGACGGGGGCGAGCGGCGACAGCGGGCCGGCGCCGAGGCTCGTGACCAGATTGCCGGTCTGCGTGACCGCGCCGCCGAGCTGATTCACCACGCCGCCCGTGCTGGCGACCGTGACGCCAACCGGGTCTTTCGTCGCGCCGAGCTGGCCGAGGCCGTTGCCGAGGCCATTGCCGAGCGCCGTGACCGCGCCGCCGACGTGTTGCACGATGCCGCCTGCCGCCTGCGTCGTGCCTGGATTGACGCCGGGCAGCGATTGGCTCGCGACGACGCCGCCGAGGCTGGACACGGTTCCACCGAGATTCGTGATGGGGTTGCTGGTGCCTGCGAGGAGATTTCCCACCGGGTTCGCCGACACACCGGAGGTGCCGCTCGTGCCGCTGGACGTACCGCTGGACGTACCGCTGGACGTTCCACTCGACGTGCCGCTGGTGCTGCCGCTCGTCGATCCGCTGGTGCTACCCGACGTGCTGCCGCTCGTCGAGCCGGATGTGCCGCCCGAGGTCCCGCCCGAGGTCCCGCCGCCCGACGTGGAGATCGAGTCGCCGCTGCCCGAGCTCGAGCCGCCGCTGAAACCCTTGCTGATTGAACCGGAGCCGCCGCACGCGGAGAGGGAAAGCATGGCTGCCACGGTGGCCGCGATCATAGTCGTCCGGAGCGTGCCATGAGGGATAACCTGAATGTCCATTTCGTCCTCGCATTGAAACTGATGTGTTGTGTTGGGTGATGCGAGGATTACTCTGCAACTGTCGTGCCACGTCGATTGCGGACGGATCGAGGATTGGTTTTAAACGGAGCAATTCCTTGTCGGGAAAGGGATTTGTGGAAACTGAAAGATTGTTGAAAATGTTTAAGGGCAGTCAAATGAGAACGGTTTCGGCCGTTTCGTAACGTAACGTCACAACATTGGCGTTACGCGTGCGGCGTAACGTGGGGCTCAGGCGGGCCTGGCGGGCAGGTAGATTGTTTTACTGGTGGATTAGGTGTGCACATCTAACCTATCGTAAATCCTATGTGTAAGTCGTACCGAAACGCCGTACAAATACGTCGTGCTTCGGAAAGTTTTTACGATCCGGTCTTAAAAGAAGTTGGAGGTTAAATAGGATCGGATATAGAATCTGGAGCAGATGTAAGGAAATGTACAGTTCGGTACACAACGTTCGAGGAGGTCACTATCGCGAATGTTAACTTGCATCAAATCGTGATACATACCCCTCGGGGTGACATATAAAGAAAGCGCACCCGGTTGTCGTTACCGCAGATGTAGCGAACAGCGTGGGGCAAGGGCCGGATATGCGGGGATGTACAACGTATAAAAGGCCAAAAAATGTACATTTAGGCACGAGGAATTAAAAAATGAAAGCACTCATCAAGCGCTTCCTCAAGGAAGAAGACGGGGTTACCGCGATCGAGTATGGGCTGATTGCGGGTCTGATTGCAGCCTTGATCATTACCAGCGTGACGACCATCGGCACGAAGATCTCGGCTCTGTTCTCCACGATTGCCAGTTCGCTGCCCTGACCCTTGCAGTTCGTTGGGGCGAGCGAGTCGCGGTTGCGGCTCGCTCGCCGTTACATCGGCATGCGCAGTCGTTCACCGATATGGCACATCTCATCAGCACCAGCATTTTTTTTGCCTGGGCCGCTCTCGTTGCTGCCGGTGATATTCGATTTCGGCTCGTACGGAATTCGCTTGTCATCTGCGGGGGCACTGCTGCACTCGTCAGTTCACTGGTAAACGCAAATCCGTTTGGTATTTCGACAGGGCAGGCATTGATCGGCATGCTGGTCGGTTTGGTCAGTTTCTTCCCGCTTTTTGCGATGCGCGTCATGGGCGCGGCGGACGTCAAGGTATTCGCGGTTCTCGGCGCGTGGTGCGGTCTGCCGATATTGCTTTGGCTGTGGGTTATTGCCAGCCTTGCCGCCGGATTGCACGTGCTTGCGTTGATGCTGCTCACTCACACGCCGCTCGGCACGTTATGGGTGCGCGGATTGCCGGCAATGGCGCTCGGCGGACGACGCTCGACACCATACGCGGCGTGTCTCGTCATTGCCGCGGCAATTTGGCTGGGCTATCTGGTCGTTACCTGGAGCGGGCGATGAAACGACAGGATCGACCGGGCGTGCGCTTGCGGGAGCGAGGGGCGACTGCCGTCGAATTTGCGCTGGTATTTCCGCTCTTTTTCCTCATTCTGTACGCGATCGTGACGTTCGGGCTGATCTTCGCGGTTCAGCAGGGCCTGACGCTTGCCGCGACCGAAGGGGCGCGCTCGGCACTGAACTATGTGTACGAGGCCAACGGTTCGGGCACACAGGCGCTGGCGGACCGGGCGAGCGCAGCGAAGGCGACGGCTGTCGGCCTTACTTCTTGGCTGACCAATGTCCAGATCCCGACGCCGGTATCGGGCACATGCAGCTACGACCCGACGATGTATTGCGTGACGGTCACGGTGACCTATCCATACCAGGCGCATCCACTGGTTCCGTCTCTGCCGTTGCTGGGTCTCGTCACGCCGACGCAGCTTACCGGCACGGCCACCGTCCAGATCAATCCGGCAAGCATCCTATGAGCCGGACAGCACACACAGCGGGTCACATGCACGCAGCGGTGTCCTCGTTCGACCATAACTACATCAATCTACGGCACCGACATTCACCATGGCCAACAACTTGACGAAGATCATCGCCGGGCTGCTGATCGCAATCGCCGTCCTGCTCGGGATCTATGCATGGACGCTTGGTCGCGCGCCGGCCCATCCGCCGGTTGTGGCGATGTCGACCACCGCGGCGCAAACGGTGCCGATCGTCGTGGCGGCACGCTTGCTGCCGGCAGGCCAGCCGATTCCCGCCGATGCATTGAAGCTTGCACAGGTTTCCATGATGCCGACGGGCGGGTTCAGCGATCCGACGGTCCTGGTCGGTCGCGTGCCGGCGAACGACATTCTTGCCGCGGCACCGGTGGTCGAAGGCGGGTTGACCTCCGGACTGGCCGACCAGATTGCACTCGGTGAGCGCGCCGTCGCCGTGAAGGTCGACGAAACGAACGCGGTCGGCAACCGGTTGCGGCCCGGTAACTTCGTCGACGTGTTCCTGAATCTGCGACGTGACGGCTCCGGCGGCGCCCAGGCGAACATGGAGATCCCCGGTACGCAGGCACGTCTGCTGTTGTCGAAAGTTCGTGTGCTGTCGTTTGGCGACGCTACATCCGATCGGGACGGCGGCGGTGGTCCGAGCGGCGCGGTACGGACCGCGGTGCTCGCCGTGCCGACGGCACAGGTCGATGCGCTCACGCTTGCCGAGGCAAGCGGTCGTCTGACGCTCGCGCTGCGCAATCCGCGCGACACCGAAATCGCGACACAGACGGTCGCGGTTCATACGGCGGTCGGGGACGCGACGCCGTCGGCGCAGGCCGCGAGCGGCGTATGGCTGGACGACCTGTCGGGCGCGCGCGCGCGCGGTACGCCCCGCGCGCCGGTTGCCCCGCGCGCGCCGATCATGGCCCGGGGGAGCGGCAGCAGCATCGAAGTCATTCGTGGCGGGCATGCCGAAACGGTCGCCTATTGACATCAACGTACGATCATCGACAGCAGCTACGGAAGAGAGAAGGCCGCGCGACGGCCCCCGACACAATGACAAATAAACTGATTGCATACGCGATTGCCATTTGGGCCATGACCTTTGCGGTTCTGACGGAGGCTGCCGGCACGAACGCGTCGATTGACCTTGCGGTCGGCTCGCAACGGCAGATCGCTGCCGGCCGCACGCTGCAACGGATTGCGGTGGGCGATCCCGCCGTCGTCGACGTGCTGGTCATGAAGGGGAGCCATGCGGGGTCGGTGCTGCTGGTTGCAAAGGCACCGGGTTCGACGAACGTGTTGTTATGGGAACGGGGACGCGACGAGCCGACGGTGTGGAACGTCAATGTCGTCGATGCAGCGGCTCAGGCGGCACTGGATGGTTCGGGGCCGAAGGTCAAGGCATACGGCGGAGCTGCGGTCCTGTCGGGCGCCTCGGCTTCGCTTGATGCGCACGAACGTGCCGTGGCGGTCGGCAAACGAATGGGGGGCAAGGACGGCACGGTGATCGATGCGTCGACCGTCGGTAGCCGGAGCGTCGTGCAGGTCGACGTGCGCGTCGTCGAATTCAGCCGCTCGGTGCTGAAGGAGGCGGGGCTGAACTTCTTCAAGCAGAGCAACGGATTCGCGTTCGGCGCATTTTCGCCGGGTGGCCTTCAGTCCGTGACGGGCGGCGCGACGTCGGCATTCCAGGCGACGGCCGGCATTCCGATCGCGTCGGCGTTCAACCTGGTCGTGAATTCCGCCGGCCGCGGCATCTTCGGCAATATCTCGATTCTTGAAGCGAACAACCTGGCCCGCGTGCTTGCGCAGCCGACGCTGGTGGCGCTGTCGGGGCAAAGCGCGAGCTTTCTCGCCGGCGGTGAAATTCCGGTACCGGTGCCGCAGGCACTGGGCTCGACAGCGATCGACTGGAAGCAGTACGGCGTCGGTCTGACGCTGACGCCGACCGTGCTGAGCCAGCGGCGGATTGCGCTCAAGGTCGCACCCGAATCGAGCCAGCTCGACTTTCAGCATGGCGTCACGATCAACAGCGTGTCGGTGCCGGCCATCACGACCCGGCGCGCGGATACGACGGTCGAGCTGGGCGATGGCGAGAGCTTCGTGATCGGTGGTCTGATCGACCGCGAAACGATGTCGAACATCAGCAAGGTGCCGCTCCTGGGTGATCTGCCGATCATCGGTGCATTCTTCAAGTCGTTGAATTACCAGCAGAACGACAAGGAACTGGTGATCATCGTGACACCGCATCTGGTCGCACCGATCGCGAAGGGCGCACCGCTTCCGGCAACGCCGGGCGAGTTGTCCGAGCAGCGCGACGGGCCGGTCTGGCGTTCGTATCTTGGCGGTATCGCGTCGCCGGACGCCGCACCGGGATTTTCGAAATGACCGCACGGCGCCGCGTCGCGCGATACGGATTCGGGGGTATTCAACATGAACGCGAGAACCCTTTCATTGGCTGAGTCCGCCGTGACTGACTATTTTGTATGCGCATCCCGCCAGGACGAGCATCTCCGCTGGCTGGGGGATACGCTCGCCTCGGCCGGTACCGTGGAAGCGGTGTCGCTGGAGCCTGGCGCGCTGGCCCAGCGCATCGTGGGGCTGAACCCCGCGATCGTCTTCATCGATTTTTCCCGTGCCCAGGCCGAAGCAAGTGCTGCCGCGGCGGCAGTGCGCGTTGCGCACCCGAGCCTGCCGGTCGTCGCGCTCGGTACCCTGGCGGAACCGGAAAGCGCGCTCGCCGCGCTGCGGGCCGGGGTACGCGATTTCATCGACGTTTCCGGCAGTGCTGAAGACGCATTGCGTATCACGCGCGGGCTGCTCGAGCACGCCGGCGCGGAACCGGCCAATCGCCACGGCAAGCTGGTCGCGCTGCTCGGCGCGCGTGCCGGGATGGGCGTGAGTACGCTCGCATCGAACCTGGCCGTTCGGCTGCACAAGCGCGCGGCTGTCGGCAACGTCGCAGGCGATGCGCCCGCATTCGGTGTCGCCACACCGCATGCCCGGCAAACGGCGCTCGTCGATCTGGGCCTGCCGGCGGGCGATAGCGCGCTGTTCCTCAATACGCGTTGCGAATTCCACTTTGTCGAGGCCGTGCGCAACCTGCGCCGCATCGACAGGACATTCGTCAACACGGCCCTCGCACGACATGCGAGCGGCGTCGCGCTGACGACGTTGCCGCCGAACCTCGCCGATTTGCGCGACGTGTCGTATGCGGCTTGCGTCGGCCTGCTGAACCGGTTGCGCGCATTCTTCGATCAGCAGATCGTCGATCTGGGTGGCTTTACGAACCTGGAGTTCGTCGCGCAGATCGCAGCGGTTGCCGATGAGGCGTGGCTCGTCTGCGATCAAGGCGTTGCGTCGATCGTCTCCGCGGTCGATCTGCTGGAAGGGCTGCGCGATGCGGGGATCAACCTCGGCAAGATGCGTGTCGTCGTCAATCAGTACGACGCGGCGCTGAGCCTCACGCCGGCACAGATCGCGGACCGGCTCGGCATCGCGTTGCTGACGACGTTACCTTCTCGACGCGTGTCGATCGGGCAGGCGGCGAACCAGGGGCGACTCATTGTCGACATGGCCGAGCGCGATCCGTATGTGCGTGCGCTCGAGCCGCTCGCGGAGCGACTGGCAGGCACGGTGACGGCGGGAAAGAGCGCCGCTTCGGGACTGTCCGTACTCAAGCGTTTCATTCAACCTTCGTCCAAGCGTTCGTAAGCGATGGCACACGACATTCAATTTGCCGACGGCGCCGCGCCGTTCTCCCAGTCGCAACAGTTCCATGACATCAAGAATGCCGCGCACGAACACTTGCTGACGCGCATCGAGGAACTGGGGGCCGAATTCGGTCGCTGGTCGCGCCAGGCGATCAACCAGTTCGTGGATCTCGAGATCGACAGCTTCGTGCGTTTGCGGCGTATCCCGCTTAACGAGAACGAGGTCAGGGCGATTGCCGAGGCGCTGACCAAGGAGCTTGCCGGATTCGGGCCGATCGAGGATCTGCTCGCCGATCCGCATGTCGAGGACATCCTGATCAACGGCTACAACGATATCTACGTGTCGCGCCACGGGATCCTCGTCAAGCTGCCGATTCGCTTTACCGATAACGCACACCTGCTGCGTATCGTGCGGCGCATCCTTGCGCCGATAGGCCGGCGTCTGGACGAATCGAATCCGATGGTCGATGCGCGGCTGCCGGACGGCGGGCGTGTCAACGTGGTGATCGAGCCGCTGTCGATTGACGGGCCGGTGGTGTCGATCCGGAAATTCCGCAAGGATCCGCTCAAGCCGGCCGATCTGCTCGGCAACGGCACGTTCAATGCGGAGGTCGGCGCGCTGCTCGAGGCGGCGGTCGAGGCGCGCTGCAACATCCTCGTGTCGGGTGGCACGAGCTCGGGCAAGACTTCGCTGCTCAATGCGCTCGCATTCCACATTCCTGAGCCGGAACGTGTCGTGACGATCGAGGATACGGCCGAACTGTCGCTGAATCACCCGCATGTCGTGCGCCTCGAAAGCCGGCCCGGAGGCTTCGACGGGACCGGTGTCGTGTCGATTCGCGATTTGCTGCGCAATACGTTGCGGATGCGGCCGGACCGGATCATCGTCGGCGAAGTGCGCGGCGGCGAGGTGCTCGAGATGCTGCAGGCGATGAACACGGGTCACGACGGCTCGATGGGGACCGTGCATGCGAGTTCGCCGCGCGAATGCCTCTATCGTCTCGAGATGCTGGCCGGCTTCGCCGGGTTCCAGGGTACCGAGTCGAGCCTGCGCCGGCAGATCGCGAACGCGATCGACTTCATCGTGCAAATCGGCCGTCTGTCGAACGGGCGGCGCCGGATCCTGTCGATTACCGAGGTCACCGGACTGTCGGACAACATCATCGCGACGCAGGAACTGTATCGCTACGAGGCGCGTGTGACACCCGACGGCGAAGAGGTCGACGACTGGGAGTCGCTCGGCATTCATCCGCACTCGCCGAAGCTCGCCCGCTTCCGTCAGACGCTGAAGGGTGGTTTCGGCGGAAATGATGGCGGCTTCGGCGGCGGTGGCGGGTTCAGCGGCGGATTCGGCCGCGGCGGCGGGGGTTTCAATGTATAGCGTGCTGGCAATGGCGCTTTTGCTCGCTGCCGCCGCGCTGATGCTGTGGCGGCACGGCGAGATGAAACGCGATCGTGCCGACGTGCAGCGCTTCATCGACAGCCGGATCGAACCCGGTGCGCGCGCGGGCGGTGTGCCGCAGCGGGATATCCGGCCGGCGTCTGTCGCAGCGGCAGCGCCCGCCGCGGCACGCGTGTCGTCCGGCGTATCGGCTTCGCAATGGGGGCGCTGGCGTGCAGTCGCGACCGAGTATTTCGCCAACGTGGCAAGCCGTGCGGGAATCGAAGACGCGCGCGGCAAGGCGCTGCTTGCGCTGCTGGCGCTGGCCGGGGTCGCGTTCGCTGCAGGCAGCCGGGGCGGCTGGCTCGGCGGCATCGCCGCGCTCGTCTGCGGAGCAGCACTGCTCGTGTTCTGGCTGGTGTCGCGCATACATCGGCGGCGCCTGATGATCGTTCGTCAGTTGCCGTCGTTTCTGGACGGGATCGTGCGGCTGGTGACGCTGGGCAATAGTGTGCCGGCCGCGTTCCAGGCCGCGCTGCAGACGACCGAGGCGCCGTTGCGCGGATGCCTGGACCATGTGTCGAGGATGCTGCGCACGGGTGTCGAGATCGACCGCGCGATGATGCATATCGCGAGCGTCTACCACACCAAGGAATTCGAACTGGTCGGGTCGGTGCTGCGGCTGTCGGTGCGCTACGGCGGTCGCGCGGACATCATGCTCGACCGGATGTCGACGTTCATGCGCGACCTCGAACAGGCCGAGCGGGAACTGGAGGCGATGTCGTCGGAAACGCGTTTGTCCGCATGGGTGCTCGTCATGCTGCCAATCGCGATCGGCAGCTTCGTCATTGCGACCAATCCGCTCTATCTGCAGTCGATGTGGAACGACTACACCGGTCGCCAGTTGCTGGTCCTCGCCTTCATGCTGCAGGTCGCGGGCGGGATCTGGCTTTATCACATGGCCAAACTCAGGTGACGGCATGACAGCCAATCAACTTGGTTCGCTCGCACTGGTGCTTGGTGCGCTGGGCATCCTGTTGCTGGCGCTGCTCGCGATCCGCAGTGCGAATGCGCAATCGCGCAGCGGCCGGACGCTGACCGACGCGCTTGAGCGCCGGCTCGCAACGCTGGCGGCCGCAAGCGGACGGGCGGCGCAGGATACGGACGAGGCGTTGCGGAAAGATCGGGACGCGCGGCAGGCAACCGATCAGCCGTCGCGATTCGCGCAATTGCAGGCGCGTCTGTCGGCGCTCGGGATGCGCTGGCTGGATACCGGTATCGGTCGGCTTGTCGTTGCGGAAGAGGATCGGTTGCTGCTCGAACAGTGCGGCTTTGTCGATACGCGCACTCGCGGGTTGTTCCTGAGTGCGCGGATCGCCTGCTCGATCGTCATTCCGCTCGCCTATATCGGCGTGATCGGGTCGCGTGTGAGCGGCACGCAGTGGTGGCTCGGCGTGGGCATTTCGTTCATCGTCGGATTCATGGTGCCGAAGCTCTACCTGCGGCGCCGTGCCGCGAAGCGTCGGCAATCCGTCATCGACGAGTTGCCGCTGCTGGTCGACATGTTGCGCCTGCTGCAAGGGGTTGGCCTGTCGCTCGATCAGAGTATCCAGGTCGTCACGAACGACTTCAAAGGCATGATGCCCGTGCTGTCGTCGGAAATGGAGATCGCCCAACGGCAGTTCGCGGCGGGGCGAACGCGCGAGCAGTCGTTGCAGCGGTTGTCGTCTGGCTTTGAAAACGAGGATCTGCGTGCCATCGTGCGATTGCTGATCCAGGTCGACAAGCACGGCGGCGCGGTCCAGGAACCGCTCAAGCAGTTCGGCGAACGCTTGCGCGAGGCACGTCGTGCCATGCTGCGTGAGCGCATCGGTCGGTTGACGGTGAAGATGACGGGCGTGATGATCGTGACGCTTCTGCCCGCGCTGCTGATCGTGACGGCCGGCCCGGGGATGATCTCGGTGTTGCGTGCGCTGAGCCAAGCGCAGCACTGACGCAGGGAAGGGAAAGGACGGAAGATGAAACGCATCGATGAAATCGCGAAAGTAGCCGGCATGGTGGCGATGGCGAGTCTGCTCTGCGCGTGTTCGGCGTTCAAGGAAAGCGGGTATGGCGTCGGTCCGCAGGCCGAGCGAGCGGCATTGATGGACGCCGCGGCGCAGAAGCAGGCAGCACCCGACACGCCCGGCATGTATTTGGGCCTGATCGAGCGGATGCAGTCGCAAGGACTGTATTACGCGTCGCTCGCGCATATCGACGCATACGAGAAGCAGTACGGTGCGTCACCGCAGACCATCCTGCTGCGCGCCGATGCGTTGCGCATGACCGACCAGCCGGCCGCAAGCACGGTCGTCTATACGCAACTGCTCAACACGCCACTGGCCGCGCGCGGGTATCGCGGACTGGGGCTGATCGCCGGTGCGGCGGGCGATTTCCCGCGCGCCGCGCAAGCCTTGTCGCAGGCGACGGTGCTGGCACCGACCGATGCCGCGACGCTGTCGGATCTCGCTTACGCGAAACTGCGCAGCGGCGATGTCGAAGGCGCGCGCATCCCGCTGATGAAGGCGGCCGAACTCGATCAGAACAATCCCAAGATCATCAGCAACCTGGTGCTGTACCTGCTCGCGTCCGGTCGTACGCACGACGCGCAGCGCCTCATGACGCAGCAGAAGCTGTCGGCCGACATTCGCAACGACATCCGTGGCGACGCGATGAAAATCACGACGGCAGCGCGTGCGTGGCGCCGTGCGGCCTCTTCACCGGCCTCGGTCGCGACGGCGACGCCGACGCCGGTTGGCTCGGGCAGCGTGGTCAACGTGTCGGGTGCCGATGTCGCAAGGCGGCCGTCGCCAGTCGCAAACATTCAGGGATTCGATCCCACCGTGCCGCTGCTGCAGCGGTTCGCACAATGACAAAGCATTCGGGGGGAAGTGACATGTCGAACGACAAACGTTTCAATCGCCACCTGGCATGGCTGCATCGCGGCATCGCACTGGTTGCATTGATGGGGGCCGCGACGGCAGCCCATTGCGAGCAATCGACGGCGAGGGCATCGGAAATCGGCCATTCGACCGATGCGCTGCTCGCGCTGCAGCGCGACAACCGTGCGGCCGGACCGGCATTGCCGATGCTGGGTGATGCCGCGTCGCTCAGTTACCAGCGCTATCTCGATTCGTTCAAGCACAAGATTCCGGAGTCGATGGGGTCGCCGGTCAACTCGAACGGCAACGGCGGGTCCGGCGGACAGCATCCCATGCAATCGTATTGAGCGAGGCGGCAATGAGCGCGGCTCGCCATTCATCAAATCGCGTGACCGGACGAGGGCACGTCGCGCCGCGGCGCCAGCGCGGCGCGGTCGTCGTCATGGCATCCGTATGGATACTGCTGGCGATGGTGATTCTCGGTTCGGTCGACATCGGCAACGTGTTCCTGGCGCGTCGCGACATGCAGCGCGTCGCCGATCTCGCAGCACTCGCCGCGGTCCAGCGGCTGGATGATACGTGTGCGAACGTGACGAGCGTGGCCACGAACAACGCATCGACGAACGGCTTTTCCGTCGACGGCACCACGACGCTGTCGGCCGATTGCGGTTATTGGGCACCGACGGCAACCGGGACGTCGAGCAGTTTCTATACGTCGAAGACGTCGATCCCCAAGCTCACGCAGCTGAACGCGGTCCGGGTCACGATTTCCAAATCGATGCCGTATTTCTTCTTCGGACCGACGCGCACCGTGACCGCCACGTCGACCGCGAAGGCGACCAACATCGACACGTTCTCAATCGGTGCGACGCTGGCCGCCGTCGGCGGAGTCGGCTGCTCGGGTGTGCCGACCGGTAATCCCGGTCTTGTGAATGCACTGCTGGGCGCGTTGCTGCAAGGCCAGGGCGGTACGCCACTGACGCTCAATCTCGCGTCTTACCAGGGGCTCGCGTGCGCGAACGTCAAGCTCGGCGATATCGCCGTCGCACTGCAATCGCTGTCGGTCGGCAACGGGACCATAGGCGGGCTGGTCAATGCGCAGGCATCGGTCGGTACGCTGCTCAACGCGATGGTGGCGGCCGTCGGGAAGACCACCACGCTCGGCGCCACCCTGCAGTCGAGTGCGACCGGCGCACTGAACAACATCCTCAATCTGAGTCTGCTCAGCAATACCAACATCAACGTCGCGAAGCTGACCGGGCAGAGTGCCACGTCGCTGCTCACGCTCGGTCTCGCGAACGCGCAGGCGGCAGCCGACGCGACCGTCAACGTGCTCGATCTCGTGATGGCGATGGCGCAGATCTCGCAGAGCGGCAAGCCGGGCGTCGTGATCGGCGCCAACGTGCCGCTGACGCTGTCGAACGGCAACTCCGTTTCGATCGTGCAGTTGCAGGCGCAGGTCATCAGCCCGCCGACCATCGCGGTAGGCGAAGGCGGGAAGGTCGCGACCGGCGCATGGCGCACGGTCGCGACGAATGCGCAGATCGGCCTCTATCTTCTCGTCAACCTTGGGGTGAACCCGCTGCCGGTCGTGGCGTCCGCCAACGTTTACTTGCCGATCTACTTGCAGCTCGGTGCCGGCAGCGCAACGCTGTTGTCCACCAATTGCCTGACCTCGCCGAATTCGGCCACGATCAGCGCGCAACCGAGCGTCGCGAATCTCTGTATCGGCCAGCCACCACTCAGCGGCAACCTGCTCAACCTGCCGGCGACCTACAACTGCTCGACGCCCGCCAAGGTACTCGACGTGCTGGTGCTGGCTGGCGCGGTCGAGGTTTCCGCGACCGTTTCCAACGTGTCGGTGAATCTGGCAGGCAACACGGCGACCAATACGTTTTACGGACGGGGCGGAAGCGATCCGTCCTACTACTGGACCACCAACACGAATGCGCTGGGTTCGGCCGTGAGCAATGCCTTGGCTGGTCTGAGCTCGGCCACGATCACACCGAAGGTGGATCTGCTGTTCGGACTGGTCACCGTTACGGTCACACCGGATTTCATTCCAAAACTGCTGGACGTCCTGACCGGCGTTTTGAGCCCGCTGTTGAGCGCGCTGGACGGTATCATCGATCCGCTGCTGGATCTGCTGGGCGTCCAGCTCGGTGCCGCCACGGTACATCAAATGTCGCTGACCTGCGGCGCTGCGCAAACTGTCAGCAATTAGAGAAGCAAGACCACCCGATGAGAACCCCCCCCGCAATCGCAGAACTCGACCTGTACGTCTGGGAAGGCAAGGCGGACATCGTCGACCGCGTTGCCCGCTGCATGGCGAGCTTCGACGTCGAGGTGATCCGCGCCGACAATGCGGAGATCTCGCCCGAGCGCGCCGCGATGCGGCCGTCGCTCGCGATCATCAGCGTGACGATGATCGAAACCGGCGCGGCCTTCCTGCGCGACTGGCAGGCCAACATCGGCATGCCGGTCGTGTGGGTCGGTGCGGCACGCGATCACGACGCGTCGCAGTATCCGCCCGATTACTCGCACATCCTGCCGCTCGACTTCACCTGCGCCGAACTGCGCGGGATGATCGGCAAGCTCGTCACGCAACTGCGTGCGCACGCGGCCGAAACGCTGCAGCCGTCCGAACTGGTCGCGCACTCGGAGTCGATGCAGGCGCTGCTGCACGAAGTCGACACGTTCGCCGACTGCGATACCAACGTGCTGCTGCACGGCGAAACCGGCGTCGGCAAGGAGCGCATCGCGCAACTGCTGCACGACAAGCATTCGCGTTACCGCCAGGGCGAATTCGTACCGGTCAACTGCGGGGCGATTCCGGACGGCCTGTTCGAATCGTTGTTCTTCGGGCATGCGAAAGGCTCGTTCACCGGTGCGGTTGTTGCGCATAAAGGCTATTTCGAACAGGCGGCGGGCGGCACGCTGTTCCTCGACGAAGTCGGCGACTTGCCGTTGTACCAGCAGGTCAAGCTGCTGCGCGTGCTCGAGGACGGCGCGGTACTGCGGGTTGGCGCGACGACGCCGATCAAGGTCGATTTCCGTCTCGTCGCGGCCAGCAACAAGAAGCTGCCGCAGCTGGTGAAGGATGGCCTGTTCCGCGCGGATCTTTACTACCGGCTCGCGGTGATCGAGCTGAGCATTCCGTCGCTGGAAGAGCGCGGCGCGGTCGACAAGATCGCGCTGTTCAAGTCGTTCGTCGCGGAGGTGGTGGGCGACGAGCGGCTCGCGCAACTGTCCGACCTGCCTTACTGGCTCGCCGACGCGGTCGCGGACAGCTATTTCCCCGGCAACGTGCGCGAGTTGCGCAATCTTGCCGAGCGGGTCGGGGTGACGGTGCGGCAGACGGGCGGCTGGGATGCCGCGCGACTGCAGCGGCTGGTCGCGCATGCGCGCAATTCGGCGCAGCCGGTGCCGGTGGAGAGCGCGGCGGAAGTTTTCGTCGACCGCAGCAAGTGGGACATGAGCGAGCGCAGCCGCGTGATCGCGGCCCTCGATGCGAACGGTTGGCGACGCCAGGATACGGCGCAGCAGCTCGGCATCAGCCGCAAGGTCTTGTGGGAAAAGATGCGTAAATATCAGATATTCGACGAAGAGCCCGAGACCCGCGAAAGCGAGTAATTAATGAGATAAAATCGCGCTGAATTACAACGACACGGGCGGGAATAAAAATTCATGAGCCATATGACGGGGTTGGGGCGGGCGTGTGTGTTGCTCGCCATGATGGGAGGCATGCAGGGCGCGTACGCGCAAGGCTTGGCCGGCAATGGGGCGCCGGCGGTACAGCCGGCATCGGCACCGGTGGCGGCGATTCCGGTGATCGATCAGCAGGTGCAGACGTCGGTGCAGCCGCAGGCGGGTGAAACGACCGGGCCGAGCACGGTCGACGAGTTGCAGCGCCAGATCCAGGCGCGTTCGCTGACTGAAATGCGCACGAGCTATAACGGCAGCTACGGCGCAAGCCTGCTGTTCAGCGTGAAGGACGGTTCCTATTTCGTCGCGCTGTTCCAGCAGAAGGCATTCTGGCGCGTGATCAAGACTTCCGACGAATCACGCGCGGAATCGATCTATCGCGATTTCTCGCATCAGGCGGAACGGCTGGCCGTCAACGAGTTGCGTGCGGCGAAGCTGGAATCGCAGAAGGCACAAATGGACCGGCAGATCGAAGTCACGCAGGAGCGGGCGCGGCGCTTGCAGGCCGACATCTCGATCGCGCGCGAGCAGCAGGCAGCTGTCGCGGATCGCCAGAAGAACGTGCGTAACGAAACGGCGGCGTTGCAGGCGCAACAGGCGGAGCTCCAGTCGCAGTTGCGCGCATTGCAGCAGCAGGTGCGTTCGCTGCAGCGCGAGGCCGACGCGGGCTTGCCGACGAAGGTACGCTGAGCGGTCACGGCGCGGCCGCTGCGGCGACATGCCGCGCCGACCCACCAGTAAAAAGGGCAAGCCGGTTGGCTTGCCCTTTTGTTTTACTGGCCGTCCGGCACGATTCGCCGGCGGCGCGTGACGATCACCGGCCCGTTGCCGCCGCGCGAATCGGACGACGACGTATTGCCCGATGCATCGCCGGCATCACGCGGCGCACCGTATTCACGCGGTTCGCGCGGGGCGCCGTAGCCTTCGCGCGGTTCACGCGGCGCGCCATAACCCTCGCGCGGTTCACGGGAACCGTAACCTTCACGCGGCTCGCGCGAGCCGTAGCCGCCGTCGCCGCGCGATTCGCGGGAGCCGCCATGCGAGCCGTACGGGCTGTGGCCGCCACCTTCGCGACCGCCCGGCCGGCCGCCGGGCCGCGGGCCGCGGGGACCGCTGCCGCCAGGACGGGAGCCGCCCGTGTCGAGCTGGATCGTGGAAATCGCGCGCTTGTAGATGCCTTGCAGACCCACGGGGGTGCGCAGCATCACCAGGTACTGGTCGAACGACTCGATACACCCCGTCAGGCGAATGCCGTTGACGAGATAGATTTCAACGCGCTTACGTTCCTTGCGCGCCGCATTGATGAAGTCGTTTTGCGGATGGGATTCTGCGGGATTGGCCATTGAGGTGCGGCAGGAGCCTGCGTCAGAGAATATGTTGTGCGTGTGTGTGGCGTGGTCGCCCACCCGGTGTTTGGCGGGATTTTACCCTGTTCGTTCCACGAGCGCGCAGTCGTGATTGTGTCGAACCGTAACCCACTATAGACGTTCCCGCGCATTTTCGCGATTCGGTCAAATGGCTAGTGCCGTTCGGTTACGTCGCGTTACGACTCTCGCAACGGCGTAGCACCTGCCGGTGCGCGGCTGACGTACCTTCGTCGCGCGTGCCGGGCAGGCCGGCAGATCAGGGAACGGGAACATGAACACGAAGGGATTGGCGGTTTTGATCGGGAGCATGGCATTGCTCGCTTCCGGCAGTGCAATGGCGCACGTCGACCTGTCGGTGGGCATCGGCGTGCCGGTCGCGCCGGTCTATGCCGAGCCGGCACCGGTCTATGTGGCGCCGCAGCCGGCCGTGGTCGCCTATCCGGGCTACGGATACGGCTACTACGGCGACGAGGACGACGACGGCTACCGCAAATGGCGCCGGCACTATTACAAGCACTGGCGCAAGCATCACGACGATGACGACGACTGACTCCGGCGTGCGCGGCGCGCGTGACGCTCAGAACGCGTAGTCAGGATTTTTAGGATCGAACGCGGATTCGTCGAGTGTCGCCGGCGCGATCTTCTCGATGACGATCCGCTCGAAGATCCTGCCGTCGTTGTCATAGGACTCGACGGTCCGGAAGTAGGGCGCGTGCAGGTCGAGTCCGAGGGTTTCCTTTTTCGCGTAGAACTGCGGCCGGCCGGTGGGCGTCTCATAGGTGAGCGCGACGACGCGCACGCCGCCGATCGTCTTCGCTTCCACCTGCGTCGGCCGCTGCACGCCGGCTTCCTGGTATTTCTTGCCTTCGGTCAGGTACAGGTTCGTGATGAACTCGGTGCCGAGATCCTTCACCTGGTGATTCGACTGTGCGCGGGCGAGCGCACCGTCGAGCGCCGTCCACAACGGAATCTTGCCGAGCAGGCCGCCGAGATGGCCGTACATCTCGTCCTTGCGCTGCGTCGTGTCGTAGATCGTCTCCTGGCCCGCATGCGCGCCACCCGGCAGCCATTTCGCATACACGCGCAGCGGCTCGCGGGTGATCTTCACGAGCATGCGGTCGGGCGTATCGGACCATTTCCCGCTGATGCGTTCCTGGCGCACCATCGTGAACTGGTACGACGGATAGCCGTTGGGACCGTTGCGGATATAGAGCGGCACGGCGAGCGGATCGAGTGCCTTGAAGAGTGCCGTGAGCGTGGCGTCGTCGAGTTGCGCGAGCGTGCCGCGCTGGGCGGCCGTGCGCAGCCAGCGCGCCTGCTGCGAGACCGGCTCGCGCGTGACCTTTGCCAGGTCCGCCGGCAAGGCGGCCTCCTGTGCCGCGCTCGCGGCATCGGCCGTTTCCTGCGCATGCAGCCCCGGCTGCACGAGCAACAGCATGCACGCAACCGCAGCGGCGGCAACGTGCGCCGCGCGGTGCTTCTTTCCTTCGTTCATCGACAGCGTCTCCTGGGGCGATGGGGCTTCAGCCGTGCTTCGCGGCGTTGATCTTCGCGAGTTCCTCGTCGCGCAGCGCGCGGCGCAGGATCTTGCCGACGTTCGTCTGCGGCAGCGCGTCGCGGAACTCGACGAGCTTCGGCATCTTGTAGCCGGTGAGGTTCTTGCGGCAGTGCGCGAGCACGTCGTCGACCGTGAGCGTCGGGTCGCGACGCACGACGAACACCTTGATCCGCTCGCCCTGCACCTCGTCGGGAATGCCGATCGCGGCGGCTTCGCTGATGCCCGGATGCATGACCAGCACTTCCTCGATCTCGTTCGGATACACGTTGAAGCCCGAGACGAGGATCATGTCCTTCTTGCGGTCGATCAGACGGATGAAGCCGCGCTCGTCCATCACGCCGATGTCGCCGGTGCCGAGCCAGCCGTCGGCATCGATCACCTTCGCGGTTTCGTCGGGCCGCTGCCAGTAGCCGCGCATCACCTGCGGACCGTGGACGCACAGCTCGCCCGGCTCGCCGATGCCGGCCCAGGTGCCGTCCTCGCGGCGAAAGCGCACGAGCGTCGACGGCGCGGGCAGGCCGATCGAGCCGCTGAACGCGGCCATGTCGTTCAGGTCCACCGGATTCATCGTGACGATCGGCGAGCATTCGGTGAGCCCGTAGCCTTCGACGACCGGCCGGCCCGTGACCTGCTGGAAGCGCTCCGCGACCGCGCGCTGCATCGCCATCCCGCCCGCCATCGCGAGCTTGAGCTGCGAGAAGTCGCGCTTGCGGAATTCCTCGTTGTCGAGGAACGCGTTGTACAGCGTGTTGATGCCGGTGATTCCGGTGAACGTTTCGTGGCGGATGATCTTCATCACCATCTTCATGTCGCGCGGGTTCGCGATCAGGATGTTGCGCCCGCCGAGCCCCATGAAGATGAACGCGTTCACCGTCAGCGAATAGATGTGATAAAGCGGCAGCGGCGTCAGCACGGTTTCGACGTCGCCCGACACCTGGTCGGCGATCCACGCCTTGGCCTGCAGCAGGTTCGCGATCAGGTTGCCGTGCGTGAGCATCGCGCCTTTCGCGACACCGGTCGTGCCGCCCGTGTATTGCAGGAACGCGAGATCGTCGCGCGTGGTCTGCACGGGCTGCGGCTTGCCGCGCGCGCCGAGCGCGAGGGCGGGGCGCAGCCGGATCGCCTGCGGCAGGCTGTAGGCCGGCACGAGTTTCTTCACGTGCTTCAGCACGAAATTGATCAGGCGTCCTTTCGCGTTGAAGCCGTCGGCGAGCAGGTCGCCGAGCGCGGTGACGACGATGTTCTTCACCTGCGTTTCCGGCAGCGCGTCCTGCAGCGTGCGCGCGAAGTTTTCGAATACGACGATCGTCTGCGCGCCGCTGTCCTTCAGCTGGTGCGCGAGTTCGCGCGCGGTGTAGAGGGGATTGACGTTGACGACGATCGCACCCGCCTTCAGCGTGCCGAACAGCGCGACCGGGTACTGGAACGTGTTCGGCAGCATGATCGCGACGCGGTCGCCCGGCTTCACGCCGGTGCTTTGCAGATACGACGCGAATGCATCGACTTTCTGCGCGAGCGTGCGGTAGGTCATCGATGCGCCTGCGCTCACGTAGGCGACGCGCTCGGCGAAGCGCGTCGTGCATTCGTCGAAGAACTGCACGAGCGATGCGTATTGCGTGACGTCGATCTCGTGCGGCACGCCGGGCGGATACGATGCGTACCAGACGCCGTCGCTGTTCGGCGGGAGCTGGGCCGCTGCGGTTGCTGCGGATGAGGACATGATGTGTCTCCGGTGTCGGCGAGAGTTAGCGCTTCAGCGCTTACTCTCGCCCCATGCTTCGCGGTCGGCGAAAGTCAGCACTTCAACGCTTGCTCTCGCCCCATGCTTCGCGGTCGGCGAGAGTCAGCACTTCAACGCTTGCTCCCGTCTCATGCTTTTCGTCGACGAAAGCCAGCCTGACTCCCGCCGCATGACAGTCGTTCGGCCCGAGCCCGCGCATCAACGCCGACCCGGGCCGCCCATATCGTGGAACGCCGCCTGCGCGGCCGGATGCGATCAGCTTGCCGAATGCAGCGTCGCGGTATCGACGGCTGCCGTACTCGACGACAGCCCGAACGCCTCGCTCGCGCCCGCATCGTCGAGCACGGCCGCGAAGATCGACAACTGCGCACTGTCGGGCATCGGCGCCTTCAGTGCGGCGACGATCAGCGAAGACAGCCGCGCGATCATCTGCACGTCGTTCATCGTGCGGCCTTGCGAGAACTCGTCGATCAGGCTTTCGGTCTCGGCACCGGCCAGCGCGCCGGACAGCGCGCCGATCGCGAAGTGCAGCCGCCAGCCGAGCTCCGTGCGCGGCAGATGCGGCAGCGCGCGCTGGAACGCATCGAAGAACCGGCCGGCGACGCTTGCGTAGTGCGCGGTCAGGAAGTTGCGCACGAACGGCGACGGGTCGGTGTACGCGCGGCCGATCAGCCGCAGGAATGCGGGGCCGCCGCGCTCGGGGTCGCGGGACGCCTTCAGCGCGGGAATGAACATCGCGCCGAGCACGTGTTCGCAGGTGATATGCGCACCGAGCTGCGCATCGAAGCGGTCGAGGATGCCGACGCGTTCCTGGTTGAGCTGGTCGAGCCGGCGCGACAGCATCGCGTGGATCAGCGCTTCCTTGCTGCCGAAGTGGTAGTTGACCGCGGCGAGGTTCACCGCCGCGCGCGACGTGATCTGCCGCATCGACATCGCTTCGAAGCCATGTTCGATGAACAGGTCCTCGGCCGCGTCGAGAATGCGCGCCTTCGTGCCGCCGGTCTGCCGATTGCCGGATGACCGCGTCCCGGACGACCGTCCCGCGGACGGTCGTCCCTCCTGACTTACTGCCATGTCCCGCCTCCCAATGCCGGTCGCCCGGCCGCGAACAGGTGATTTGCTTATCTGATTCAAACAGCCGTTTTTATTAAGATAAAAAGACGCGGGCGGCGCGGGCAAGCGGGGAATCTGGACAAATTCCTCTAGTTCGATGTGCGGATGCGGAAAGTCTGTCGCGCGGCCCCGACGGGACGGGGCACGCGCGATGATGCGATGCGGCAATACGAGCGGTCAGCCGACGGTGGTACGCGTATTGACCGATTGCGTCATGTCGATGCCGCGGCGTTCGCGGCTGAACAGGATCAGCACGGCGATCACGACGGCCACGGTGCCGGCCACGAGCGCGAGGGCATACGCGTAGTTGTTGCCTTGCGAAACCGCGAAGGATGCCTGCATCGTCGCGTTACCGGACGCGAGCAGATTGCCGAGCTGGTAGACGACGCCAGGGAAGGTCGCGCGGATCTCGTCGGGCGAGATCTCGTTCAGGTGGACGGGGATCACGCCCCACGCGCCCTGCACCGAGATCTGCATCAGGAACGCACCGGCGGCGAGCGCGAGTGCGCCGCTCGAGAACGCCCACAGCGGCAGCACCGGCAGCGCGATCAGCGCGGCGATGAAGATCGCGCGGCGGCGGCCGATCCGCTCCGAGATCGCACCGAACGACAGGCCGCCGACGATCGCACCGATGTTCAGCACGATCGTGATCCACGACACGGTGTGCGGATCGAAGTGATGCTGTTCGCGCAGGAAGGTCGGGTAGAGATCCTGGGTGCCGTGCGAGAAGAAGTTGAACGCGGTCATCAGCACGATCGCGTAGATCGTGAGCTTCCAGTTCTGCTTCATCGTCGCGCCGAGGCTCGGCCGCGCGCGCTTTTCCATCTGCTTCCAGGCCGGCGATTCGGGCACGTGGGCGCGCACGTACAGCACCAGCAGCGCGGGCAGCACGCCGATCATGAACATCCCGCGCCAGCCGATGTACTGGTAGAACAGACCGAACACGATGGACGCAAGCAGATAGCCGCTCGGATAGCCGGCTTGCAGCAGGCCCGATACGAAGCCGCGCGCATGGGTCGGCACGGTTTCCATCGTTAGCGCGGAGCCGACACCCCATTCGCCGCCCATCGCGATGCCGAACAGCGCGCGCAGCACGAGCAGCGCGGTCAGGCTCGGCGCGAAGCCCGACGCGAGTTCGAGCACCGAGTAGCACGCGATGTTGACCATCAGCGTCGGACGGCGGCCGAAGCGATCGGCGAGCCGGCCGAAGATGAGCGCGCCGAGCGGACGCATCGCGAGCGTCAGCGTCAGCGCGAACGCGACGGCGGGGATGGTCGACGCGAATTCGGCGGCGATGTCCTTCAGCACGAAGACCATCAGGAAAAAATCGAACGCGTCGAGCGTCCATCCCAGATAGGCGGCGATCGTGACGTTGCGTTGTTCGCGGGTCCAGCTCATGTCCGAGGTCTCCTTGTTGGCTTGCGCGCTCGCGATCTGCAGGCGAATGCCAGCCCGGCCGGCGCGCGTTGCGGGGGCATGCAATCGAGTGTAGGCCGCCGTGCCGTGCGATGTGGGGCGCGATAACCTCGAATCGGGAATAATCCCTATGAAATGCGCTATTGCGGAAGCGGAAACGGGGCGGCGCGAGACGAGTGTCAGGCATCTGTATCATTCCGGAAGGCTATTTGTATCAGTTATGTAATGAGTGCGATGCGCATCGCCACCGAATCAGGAGTCCCGATGACCGAAGCTTCCGTTGCCACGTTGCCCGTGCTGGAGACCGGGCGGCTGTGGCTGCGCCCACGCGTGCTGGCCGACCTCGACGCATGCATCGAGATGGATCGCGATCCCGAGGTCACGCGGCACATCGCGGGCCCGTGGCACGACCCGGTCGAGCATCGCCGCTTCGTCACGCACCGGATCACGCGCGACTATCCGCCGGGCCTCGGCTACTGGTCGATCTTCGAGAAGGCGGCGCCCGACGCGTTCCTCGGCTGGATCCTGCTGATTCCCGACTATGCGAGCGGCGCGCGCGACGTCGAGATCGGCTGGCGGCTCGTGCGTGCGGCATGGGGGCGCGGCGTCGCGTGCGAGGCCGCGGCGGCCGTCGTGCGCCATGCGTTCGACACCGTGCGGTTGCCGCGCGTGATCGCCGACATCGCGCAAGCGAACACGGGTTCGCTGAACGTCGCGCGCAAGCTCGGGATGCGGCGCGTGAGCGTCGTGCACGACGGGATGCCTTACGTTCGCCATCGCCTCGAGCGCGACGACTTGCGGATGTAATGCCGCGAACGTGTCGCCGTGCGCGCGGCCGCGTGTCAGAGAGGGGCCATCGCACGGGTATCGAGGTCGCGACGTCTTAACGACTTGCTCGATCAGGAGTATCGTTGCCGGAAATTCGCAACATGGGGTACGACCATGGCACTCGGCAACGACGTTCATCTGATTCCCGTCCGGCTGGACGCGCTGCACCCGACGCAAATGACGGTCGGCTATCGCGAAGTGAAAGCGAAGCGCAAGCACTGGAAGACGCTCGGCAAGCGTGCGCGCAAGGCGGCGATCGAATCGCACTGGTTTCCGGCGATCATCGGCCCGGGCGGCCAGCACTACATTACCGATCACCACCATCTCGGCCTCGCGCTGATCGAGGAAGGGGAATCGCGCGTCAACGCGATGCTGCTGAAGGATCTGTCCTGGCTCGACGACACGATCTTCTGGCGGATGATGGAGCACAACCAGTGGGTGCATCCGTTCGGCGCGGACGGCTCGCGGCGTGACTACGCACACCTGCCGAAGTCGCTGACGGGGCTCGAGGACGATCCGTATCGCAGCCTTGCCGGCGAGCTGCGCACGGCCGGCGGTTATGCGAAGGATGCGACGCCGTTCAGCGAATTCCTGTGGGCCGACTATCTGCGCCAGCACGTGACGCTCGACCAGATTCGCAAGAACTTCTCGAAGGCGCTCGATATCTCACTGCGCCGAGCCCACGAGCAGGACGCGCGCTATCTGCCCGGCTGGTCGGGTGTCATCGCCGTCAAGCCCTGACACGCGCACGGCGCCGATCGCCTCATGACGACCGCACAGACCCGCCCGGATGCCGGCCCGCAGCATCCCGAGCATTTTGCTGCACTCGATGCGGCAACGCCGCCGCCCACGCAGCGCATCGGCCTCGATGCGCTGGCCGGCCTGTCGATCGCCGGCCTGCTGATTCCCGAGGCGGTCGCGTATGCGGGGCTGGCCAACCTGCCGCCGCAGGCCGGCCTGATCGCGCTGCTGTCGGGCCTCGTCGTCTATGCGCTGACCGGCCGCAGCCGCTTTGCGATCGTGTCGTCGACCTCGTCGTCGGCGGCGGTGCTCGCGGCGACCGTGCTGGCCGAGTCAGGCCTGGCGCTGGCCGAGCAGCTCGCGCTGGCGGCCGCGCTCGTTGCGATGACCGGCGTGCTGTTCATCCTGGCAGGCGCCGCGCGGCTCGGCGGCATGTCGGATTTCGTCGCGCGTCCGGTCCTGCGCGGTTTCACCTTTGGACTGGCGCTGACGATCGTCATCAAACAGCTGCCGAAGATTCTCGCGATCTCCGTGCACCACAGCGACGCGCCGCGCGTCGCGCTTGACCTCGTTACCGGCGCGCCGCACGCGAACCTCGCGAGCGGCGGGCTCGGCGCGACCGCGCTCGCGCTGCTGTTCATACTCGGGCGGCGCTCGCGCGTGCCCGCGACGCTCGTCGTGATCGTGCTGTCGATCACGGCCGGCTATGTGCTCGACTGGCAGCAGTACGGGATCGCGATCGTCGGACACATCGATTTCCGGCACCTGGAATTCGGGCTGCCGCATCTCGATCGCAGCGCATGGATGCAGACGATCGAGCTCGCGTTCGCGCTGATGCTGATCCTGTATGCGGAGTCGTACGGCTCGATCCGCAATTTCGCGCTCAAGCACGGCGACAGCGTGTCGGCCAACCGCGACCTGGTCGCCATCGGCTGCGCGAACCTGGTATCAGGGCTGTTGCACGGCATGCCGGTCGGCGCCGGCTATTCCGCGACGTCCGCGAACGAGGCGGCCGGGGCGCAGTCGCGTTTCGCGGGATTGTGGGCCGCCGGCGTGGTCGCACTGATCGTGTGGCTGCTGCTGCCGCAGCTCGCGCGCACGCCGGAACCCGTGCTCGCGGCAATCGTGATCTTCGCGGTCAGCCATTCGCTGCATCCGTCGGTGTTTCGGCCGTACTGGGTCTGGCATCGCGACCGGCTCGTCGTGATCGCGGCGTTGCTCGCGGTGCTCGTGCTCGGCGTGCTGCACGGGCTGCTCGCGGCCATCGGCGTGAGCCTGCTGCTGACACTGCGCAAGCTGTCGGAGCCGAACGTGAGCGTGCTCGGCCGGCTGCGTGACGGGCACGACTTCGTCGACGTGGCGAATCATGCCGATGCAAAGCCGGTGCCCGGTGTGCTGATCGTGCGGCCCGAGGCACAGCTGTTCTTCGCGAACGCGGACCGGATGCTCAATCGCGCGCGCGCGCTGATGAAGGCCGCGCCCGATACGCATACCGTGATGCTGAGCCTCGAGGAAACGCCGGATGTCGACGGCACGACGATCGAATCGTTGCGCACGTTCGCGGCCGAATGCGCGGCACGCGGGCTGCAGTTCGCGATCGTGCGGCTCAAGGAGCACGCGCTGCATGCGCTGCACCGCGCGGCAGACGATACGCTGCGCGACGATGCGATGTCCGAACTGAGTGTCGACGAGAGCCTGCAACAGCTGCAGGCGCGCGGCAACGGCGCGAAGGGCGGCGCATGACGACGCGTCGCGCATGCGCCGTCCGGTGCATGCGCGTGCCGTCTGGCCACATCTGGTGCGACAGCACCGCGTCGACCGGTTCTCCGATCGCGCGGCGCGATCAGCGCGGGCTGCTCCAGCCCTTGTAGTCCTTCACGTTGTCGCGCGTGACGAGCGTCGGCTCGATCAGGATCATCGGGTTGGCCGGCTTCCGGCCGTTCATGATCCCGTAGCCGACGTTGACGGCCTGCTGCGCCATCGCCCACGGATCCTGGCTCGACGACGCCTGCACGAGCGTGTTGGACTTCAGCGCCACCTCGATGTCGGGCGCGCCGTCGACCGACGTGATCACGATGTTCGGGCGGTTCAGCTGCTTCGCCGCGAGATCGCTGCCGATCGCCTGCGGGTCGTTGATCGTGAACACCCCGTCGAGCTTCGGAAAGCGCGTGAGGTAGCCCTGCATCGTGTTCATCCCGCCTTCGCGCGAGCCCTTGCCGTCCTGGTCGCTCGACAGCAGCTTGATGCCCGGATTCTTCGCGAGCACGGCCTTGCAGCCGTTCACGCGGTCGATCACGGCCGACACCTGCGGGCCGTTCTCGATGATCACGTTGCCCTTGCCGTTGAGTTTCTTCGCGAGGTAGTCGCATGCCAGCTCGCCGGCCTTCACGTTGTTGGTCTGCACGGTCGCGTTCGCGCCCGCGGCCGCGACGTCCACCGCGACGACCGTGATGCCGGCCGCCTGCGCCTTCTTCACCGCCGGCTCGATCGCCTTCGGGTCGGTCGCGTTGAGCAGGATCATGTCGACGTGCGCGGAGATGAAGTTGTCGATCTGCGTGAACTGCTTGTTCAGGTCGTAGTCGGCCGACACCGCGGTGACCTTCGCGTTCGGACTGAGCTGTTTCGCGCGGGCCTCGGCGCCTTTCACGATCGTGACGAAGTACGGGTTGCCGAGCGAGCCGACCGTGACGCCGATCGATTTCAGCGGCTTGTCGGCGGCATGGGCGGCGGCAGCGCCGAAGGCGAGTGCGCAGGCGACGGCGGTCAGGGCGGCGTGGTGCTTGAACATGTCGTTGTGTCTCCGGAAGGTCCGTTGGCAAACGGGCGCAGGAGGACCTGCCTGCGCCCCGATGGTTGAACAGCGAGGGAAGCGGTATCAGGTGCGGGCCGAGTCGCGCTGGCGATAGCGGTCGAGCGCGACCGCGCCGATGATCACGAGCCCCTTGATGATGTACTGCCAGATGTCGGACACGCCGAGCAGCACGAGGCCGTTGGTCAGCACCGCGATGATCAATGCGCCGATCAGCGTGCCGACGATCGACCCGACGCCGCCGACGAAACTCGTGCCGCCGAGGATCACCGCGGCAATCGCGTCGAGCTCGTACGACTGGCCGAGCTGCAGGCCGTTGGCCGCGTAGAGCCGGGCGGCCGACATCACCGCGCCGAGACCGGCGAGCAGGCCCGATGCCGCATACACGAACAGCTGGATCGCCCGCACGTTGATGCCCGACAGCCGTGCGGCTTCCGGGTTGCCGCCGACCGAATAGATGCGCATGCCGAGCACCGTGCGGCGCAGGATGAACCACGACAGCGCGATCACCGCGACCGCGATGATGACGAGCCAGGGCACGCCGAGCACCGTGCCGTTGCCGATGAACGCGAACGGCAGTTGCGGGTTGAAGATGGTCGTGTCGTTGCCGATCAGGCGGGCGACGCCGCGCACGGCGGTCATCGCGCCGAGCGTGACGATGAACGGGGGCAGGCGCAGGAACGAGATCAGGCCGCCGTTGATCGCGCCGAACACGAGGCCGACGGCGAGCGCGAACGGCACGCCGAGCCAGCCCCAGCCGGGGAGGGTCGAGGCGAGCAGCGCGGCGACGGCCGACGCGGCGAGCACGGAGCCGACCGACAGGTCGATGCCGCCCGTCAGGATCACGAAGGTCATGCCGGCGGCGAGCACGATGTTGATCGATGCCTGCTGCGTGACGATCGACAGGTTCTGTAGCGTGAAGAAGCCGTCGGTCAGGAAGCCGAAGCCGATGCACAGGACCAGCAGCACCGGCAGCATGCCGGCGGTGCGCAGCAGCGACTGCATGCGCGCGCGATGATCGGCGCCGCGCATCAGCGGCGTGCGGTTGGCGACCGGTTGGGCCGGCGCGGAAGCGAGGTTCCGCTGCTTGGTCGGGTTGATCATTTCGGTACCTTGAATGAAGAGGGAAATGAAGGGGCCGTGGTCAGTGCGCGTCGGCGAGTTCGGCTTGCGAGCCGGTGGCGAGCGCGATGATCGCTTCCTGCGTGATCGGGGTGTGCGTGTGGCCGCCGAGTTCGCCGGCGATCTCGCCTTCGCGCATCACGAGCACGCGGTCGGCGACGCCGATGATCTCCGGCAGTTCGCTCGAGATCACGATCACGCCGACGCCCGCGCGGGCCAGTTCGTTGATGATCCGGTAGATCTCGGACTTCGCGCCGATGTCGACGCCGCGCGTCGGTTCGTCGAGGATCAGCACGCGCGGCTTCGTCTCGAGCAGGCGCGACAGCAGCACCTTCTGCTGGTTGCCGCCCGACAGCGCGCCGACGTTCACGTTCGCGTGCGGCACGCGGATCGACAGCGATGCGATCGCGTCGCGTGCGCGTTCGGCGCCGCGCGGGAGATCGAGCGCGCCGAGCCGTGCATCGCGGTTGCACACGGCGATGTTGATGTTGTCGCGCACGCTCATGTCGAGGAACAGGCCCTGGCGCTTGCGGTCTTCCGTCAGGTAGACGAGGCCCGCGTCGATCGATTCGCGTGGCGAATGGGCGCCGAACGCGCGCTCGCCCAGCTTCACGTCGCCGCGCGTGCGCGGCTCCGCGCCGAAGATCAGTCGCGCGAGCTCGGTGCGGCCCGCGCCGACGAGCCCCGCGATGCCGAGCACTTCGCCGGCATGCAGGTCGAGGCTGCAGCCGCGCACGCGCTCGCCGTCGGCGATGTCGCGCACCGACAGCAGCAGGTGGCCGGGGTCGTACGGTGCGTGTTCCTTCTTGTAGAAACCGGAGATGTCGCGGCCCACCATCATCGCGACGAGCCGCTCGGCCGACAGCGCGTCGCGCTCGAGCGTGCCGATGTACGACCCGTCGCGCAGCACCGACACGCGATCCGACAGTTCGTAGATCTCCGCCATCCGGTGGCTGATGTAGATGATCGCGAGACCTTCCTCGCGCAGTTGCCGGATCAGGCCGAACAGGTGCTCGGTCTCGCGCGAGGACAGCGGCGTCGTCGGTTCGTCCATCACGAGGATGCGGGCGCGGGTGTGCACGGCGCGCGCGATCTCGACGAGCTGCTGTTCGGCGATCGACAGCGTGCCGACGAGCGTGTCGGGCCCGAACGGCGCGCCGAGACGCGCGAGCACGTCCTGGCAGCCGCGCGCCATCGCCGCGCGGTCGATCGTGCCCCAGCGCCGGTTGCCGTGCCGCAGTTCGCGGCCGACGTAGATGTTTTCCGCGACGGTCAGGTTCGGGGCGAGGCACAGCTCCTGGTAGATCACGGCGACGCCCGCATCGCGCGCGGCGAGCGGGCCGTCGACGTCGATGCGCTCGCCGTCGATCAGGATCTCGCCGCCGGCATCGGCGCGGTAGGCGCCCGACAGGATCTTCATCAGCGTCGATTTGCCTGCGCCGTTCTCGCCCATCAGCGAATGGATCTCGCCGGGGTAGACGGTCAGGCTGACGTTGTCGAGCGCGCGCACGGCCGGAAACGTCTTGCTGATCCGGCGCATCTCGAGCAACGGCCGGGGCGACTCAGTACGCGACAT